>JAEMQE010000117.1 GCA_022758945.1 Lentimicrobium sp.
TTCTATAAATTTTGTTAAACTTGAAGAGAGGTTCTCTGAAGCGATAATAATAGCGTCAGAATGACTGATAGTAGCTCTCATAATGCTTTCGTAATCTGGATTTTCCAAGTCTAAAATAGCTTCGCTTGGCACACCGTCAAACTTTATTTTGTTAATCATTTCAATATCCAAAGTTCCTTCAAAAGATTGACTGTAAACCGATGTTACAATCTTTGTTTCTGAAAATAAGGCTTCGTTTTTGTAAAAATGTTTCATATAAATGGGCAACATTGCTGCCATCCATCCGTGAACATGAATAATATCTGGAACCCAATTCAGTTTTTTTACCGTTTCAACAACTCCTTTTGCAAAGAAGATGGCTCGTTCATCATTATCAGGAAACATAACACCTTCTTCATCAGTAAATGTGGCTTTGCGTTTAAAATATTCATCATTGTCAATAAAATAGACTTGTATTCTTTCTTTTGGGATTGAAGCTACTTTTATTATCAAGGGCATATCCAAGTCATTCACAACCAGATTCATCCCCGAAAGTCGAATTACTTCGTGCAATTGATGTCTTCTTTCATTTATATTTCCATATCTTGGCATGAAAATTCTTATTTGTCCGCCTTGATTATTAATCATTTTTGGCACTTCGTAAGACATTGAAGAGACCTCATTTTCAGCTAAATAAGGCACCACTTCAGATGATACATATAATATCCTCTTATCTTCCATATTGTATTTTACTTAATTTATTGGTAATAAAAACCATGCAAAATTACAAAAATTTATGCAGTTATAGACTAAAATATTATGTTTGCATATTATTTCAATAAAACACCTATGCATATTTTCTACGGAAAAGCAGCTTTGATAGATTATTTAAAATCTATTAAAACCAATCATTCCACCATTGGTTTTGTTCCAACTATGGGTGCTTTACACCAAGGCCATTTATCATTGATGCAACAATCAATGTCCGAAAATGAAACCACTGTTGTGAGCATTTTTGTAAATCCAACTCAGTTTAATAACCCCGAAGATTTAGCAAAATATCCAAGAACATTAGACGATGACTTAAAAAAAATTACCAGTTTAAGCTCAGAAATCATAGTATATGCACCACCTATTGACGACATTTATGACGGAAAACCATCTTCCCAATTTTTTGATTTTGACGGTTTAGAAAATCAAATGGAAGGCAGATTCAGACCCGGTCATTTTAACGGTGTAGGAACAATTGTAAAACGTCTTTTCGAAATTGTAAAACCTACAAATGCTTATTTTGGCGAAAAAGATTTTCAGCAATTACAAATTATAAAGAAAATGGTCGCTAAAAACAAGATGAAAGTCAATGTGGTAGGTTGCCCAATACATAGAGAACCGAATCATCTGGCAATGAGTTCCAGAAATGAACTTTTATCATCCAAAGAAAAGCAAGAAGCATCCATAATTTATAAAACATTAATTGGTGCAAAAAAAAAATTCAAAACCAATAGTGCCAAAACTGTAACGAAATGGGTTCAAAAATCATTTGAAAAAAACCCGACATTTGCATTAGAATATTTCGAAATTGCTGATGAAGCAACACTCTTGCCTTGTTTGAGAAAAAGTAAAACCAAAAAATACCGCGCTTTTATCGCCGTTTTTGTCAACAAAATACGATTGATTGACACCATTTCATTAAATTAATTTACTTTTGCGGAATGCAAATTCAAGTCGTAAAATCAAAAATTCACCGAGTAAAAGTAACTGGCGCCGATTTAAATTATATCGGAAGCATTACCATTGACGAAGCATTACTCGAAGCTTCAAATATTATTGAAGGCGAAAAAGTTTCTATAGTAAACATTAATAATGGCGAGCGATTTGAAACTTATGCCATCGTTGGCGAAAAAAATTCAGGCACAATAACTCTCAATGGACCCGCTGCCAGAAAAGTGCAAAAAGACGATATTATCATTATTATTTCTTATGCCACATTAGACTTTGAGAAAGCCAAAACCTTCAAGCCCTGGATTATTTTCCCAAATGAAAAAGACAATTCGTTGACTTAATCATTTCTGACTCTCAAGAAATTCGCTTTTAGTTTTTTTTGCCACTAATTGCACGAATTTTCACAAATTAAGTAGAACTTAATTTGAATTTCACGAATTTTCAATATTTGAAATAGATTTGTGACCCGAGCGAAGCGAACTGTCGAAGCAAATAAAACTTAAAAAATTTGTGAAAATTCGTGCAATTAGTGGCAACTTTTTTTTATTTTTTTTTAAAAACGAATACCCTGACTGATTTAAAAAAAGCAAATAAAAAGTATTATATTGCTACTCTTTTTGTCCCGAAGATTCGGGATAATATTAATTTCCAAAACCCAAGAAATTATGAAGCAAATAGTACTATTGTTGTTTTTTTCAGTATCCGTTTTTTCACAAAAAACTACCGAAATATTCGTTTCTACCAAATTGAAAGAAAGTCGGGAAATCACGATTGGATTGCCACCTTCCTACGAAAAAAATCCAAATAAAAAATATCCAATTCTCGTTTTGCTTGACGGCGATTACTTGTTCGATCCTTTCTATGGTGCTTTGAACTACGGAGCTTTTTGGGATGATTTGCCCGAAACTATTATCATTGGCATCAGCCAAAACAAAAATGATGAACGAATAGACGATAGCAACTATGACGAATCTAATGATTTGCCTTCCGGAAAAGGAGCGCAATTCTTTGAATTTATTGGTGGCGAATTACTCCCTTATATTGAGAAAAAATATCGCATTGCCCCATTCCGAATTATTG
The DNA here is from genome assembly GCA_022758945.1 of Lentimicrobium sp. Lineage (GTDB taxonomy): Bacteria > Bacteroidota > Bacteroidia > Flavobacteriales > Flavobacteriaceae > Flavobacterium. Next base: position 2,782 of record JAEMQE010000117.1, read on the forward strand.
CCGGACACGACACCACAGCAGGTTATTTAAACTTTTTTCTGTACAAGGATAACCCAATATTTAACGCTTATATTTCCTTAAGTCCAGAACTCGTTCCTGAAATGGACACCCGCATTCCTGAAAATTTTTCAAAAATAAAACAGCCCATTTTTTATTACCAATCTACTGGAGATGGCGACATAAAAGACATATTGGAATCCGTAAAAAAACTGGACGAAAACATTAAAATAGTTGTCAATCCCTTAATAAATTACAAATATGATGCGTTCAAAGGCGCTTCACATTATTCTTCAGTGCTTTATTCAATACCAAATGCTTTGTACCAAATTTTTGACTGTTACAAACCAATTTCCATGACTGAATTTACAGAGAAAATTGCAATTCTTCCAAATGGACAAGTCAAATATCTAACAGATAAATACGATGTCATTACAAAAACATTAGGATTGAAAGTCCAAATTAGAGTATCTGATTTTAAAGCTATCGAAGCCGCAATTTTAAAAAACAAAGCCTATTCAGAGTTAGACAAATTAGCTGAATTAGCCAGAAAAAATTATCCAAAAGCAATGCTTGCCGATTATGAATTAGGCCTAATGTATGAAAAATTGGGAGATTCTAAAAAAGCGGCAAAAGCCTATCAAAAGGCAACACAATTTGAAGAAATAGGCGATTTAACACACGATATGATGTTTGAAAAATTAGATGAAATGCAAAGTTTAACACCCAAAAAATAATGTCAAAAGTTAAAACTTCCTTTTTTTGCCAAAATTGTGGCGCACAATATTCAAAATGGCAAGGACAATGCAATTCCTGCAAAGAATGGAATACCATTGCCGAGGAAATTATTCAAAAAGAAGAAAAATCAAGTTGGAAACCCACAACTTCTGATTCGAAAAGAGTTTCAAAACCCTTGCGAGTAAACGAAATTGATTCTTCGCAAGAAGTGAGAATGGACACTCGTGACAGCGAACTCAATCGGGTGCTTGGTGGCGGAATTGTTCCTGGTTCTTTAATTCTTTTGGGTGGCGAACCCGGCATTGGAAAAAGCACACTTTTACTCCAAATTTCCTTAAAACTTCCATACAAAACCCTTTATGTTTCGGGCGAAGAAAGCCAAAAACAAATAAAAATGCGTGCCGAAAGAATCACGCCAAACAGCGATAATTGTTACATTCTTACGGAAACCAAAACCCAAAATATATTCAAACAAATTGAAGCCATCGAACCCGAAATCGTCATCATCGATTCCATTCAAACGCTTCATACCGATTATATCGAATCGACTCCGGGAAGTATTTCTCAAATTCGAGAAACCACCGCCGAGTTGATCAAATTTGCCAAAGAATCGAATGTTCCCGTGATTCTGATTGGTCATATTACCAAAGATGGAAATATTGCTGGTCCCAAAATTCTGGAACATATGGTCGATACCGTTTTGCAATTCGAAGGCGATAGAAATCACGTATATCGCATTTTACGTTCTTTAAAAAACCGTTTTGGCTCCACTGCCGAAATCGGGATTTACGAAATGCTAGGTAATGGTTTGCGCGAAGTTTCAAACCCTTCGGAAATATTGATTTCGCACAAAGACGAAGAATTATCAGGAACGGCAATTGCTTCCACTCTCGAAGGAATGCGCCCGTTGATGATTGAAATTCAATCCTTGGTCAGCACTGCGGTTTATGGAACACCGCAACGCAGCACAACAGGTTACAATGCCAAAAGACTCAATATGATTCTAGCCGTTTTAGAAAAAAGAGCGGGTTTCAGGCTTGGTGCCAAAGACGTTTTTCTAAATGTAACTGGCGGAATTTCGGTAGATGATCCAGCTATTGATTTAGCAGTTGTTGCTGCCATTTTATCCTCGAATGAAGATATTCCGGTAAATAAAGATTTTTGTTTTGCTGGAGAAGTAGGTTTGTCAGGTGAAATTCGTCCTGTAAACCGAGTGGATCAACGCATTCAAGAAGCCGAAAAATTAGGATTCTCTACCATTTTTGTGTCCAAATACAATAAAATTGCCTTGAAAAACACGATAATAAAAGTTCGTTTGGTGGCGAAGATTGAAGACGTGGCGAGCGAATTGTTTGGGTAGGAAATAATTTGTATTGTAACTATCTAATAAAAATATTAGTTAAATGAAAAATTGGATTGTAAAAGCACGAACGTTATTAAACCAAAGTCTTGGAGCAATTCCGCAGGAATTGAACGAACTCGATTGGAAAGAAACCTTATCGCCAAACAACGAAAAACTCTGCAAACATTTGAGTGCGTTTGCCAATTTGCCTGGTGGTGGCTTTCTGATTTTTGGTATTGATGATGTAACAGCCAAAGCGATTGGAATTTCTAAAATTGATGCTGATTCCATTATTAAAAAACTATCTAATTTATGTAGAGACGGCGTCAATCCGTTAGTTATTATTGATCATCATTTTGAAGAATTTCAAGAAAAAAATATCTTAATTATTTATGTCAACGAAAGTGCCGTAAAACCAGTACATCTTGCTCATAAAACAATCGAAGAAAGCTATATAAGAAGCGGAAGTTCTACCAGAAAAGCATCTCGTCAAGAAATTGGCGGATTGATGCTCAACAGCAAAACACCTGTTTTTGAAGAATTGCACGCCTCGAAACTAAAAACGGGTCTCGAAATTATCACAACTTTAGATTACACCACAATCTATAAACTATTAAACAAACCCATTCATACCAATTTTGCCGAAATTACAACTTGGCTTGAAGAAGAAAAAAATGATTATCAAAGTCGATACTGATGGGTTTTACATCACTAACTTTGGTGCATTAGCCGCAGCACAAAACCTAAATGATTTTGATGGATTGGCTCGGAAAACCGTCCGACTCATTAAATATGAAGGTAAAAATAAAATCGGCGAAAGCAAAGAATTTCCCGGAACAAAAGGATATGCCATTGGTTTTGAAGGATTAATTCTGTTTGTAAAAGGAATTTTACCCGGAAGCGAAGTAATCAAAAATGCTTTGCGAACAGAAACGGCTATGTATCCAGAAATTGCCTTGAGAGAATTGATTGCCAATGCCTTGATACACCAAGATTTTTCTATTCGTGGTTCAGGACCAATGATTGAAATTTTTAGCGATAGAATAGAAATATCTAATCCCGGAAAATTATTGCCCAGCAAAAAAATTGACCGATTAATTAGAACATCGCCCGAATCCCGAAACGAAATACTCGCATCAGCATTCAGGCGTTATAACATTTGCGAAGAGCGTGGCTCGGGATTTGAAAAAGCAATCACCGCAATCGAGTTGTATGGTTTACCACCACTCAAGATTAGAGAAACCGAAAACTCGTTTACAGTAATCTTGTACAGCCCAAAAACATTTGCCGAAATGACCGAACAAGAACGTATTGAAGCTGCTTATCAACACAGTATTATTCAGTATTACAGCAATAATGGAATGACTAATGCAACGTTAAGACAACGATTCAAAATGAACGACAAACAAGCATCTCAAATATCACGATTAATTAATTTAGCTCTCGAAAATGGCAGAATTAAGGTTAAAGATACTGAAAGCGATTCTAAAAAATTTATTTCTTACTTACCTTATTGGGCATAATATGAAAACACAAATCTTATTTAACTCGAGTTCGGAATATTCTAAAAATCCTAGTGTTTATAAGGCTTCCCTATTTGACTGGGATTCGGAAACTGGTTTTTTAGGTCTGTTTTATAAATTTCGTCTTTTATTTAACTCGAGTTCGGAAAATTTTAAAAATCCCAGCATTTATAAGGCTTCCCTATTTGACTGGGATTCGGAAAATCAATTTTAAACCCTAAAAAACCTTGCGGTTAACCCAACAACAATGACAGAACAAGACAAAAACACCATTATAAACCTCATCAAAGCAGGCGAAAAACTGCCCAAAGAATTCATCTACAAACTCTTTGCCGACGAAGAAGACGTTTTCTTGTTTTGGAACGGACGCAAAGAAAACACCACAAACATTGCTCTACCTTTTCACAGCATAGAACACATAGACGAACCACGAAAAGAAAAAGACAAAGCACAAGTAAGTCTATTCTAGACCGATTTTAGAGGCAGGCAACTCAAAGGCTGGACTAACAAACTGATATGGGGCGACAACAAACTCATACTTTCTAGCCTAGCCAACGGCCCAATTCGGGACGAGATAGAGGCACAAGGCGGACTCAAACTTATTTACATTGACCCACCATTTGCCGTGGGTGCCGACTTTGGTTTTAATATAGAAATTGGCGGCGAAACCGCCGAAAAAAAACAATCTATCATCGAGGAAATCGCCTACCGTGACACTTGGGGTAAAGGAATTTCTAGTTATTTGAATATGATGTACGAACGATTGAAATTGATGCACAACCTTCTCGCAGAAGATGGAAGTATTTACGTGCATTGTGATTGGAGAATTAGCTATCTTATAAGAATGATGTGTGACGATGTTTTTGGAAAAGATAATTTTTTAAATGAAATTGCTTGGACATATTTTGCTTTTAAAAGAAAAACTTCCAAAAAATTTCCACAAAAGCACGATACAATAATGTCTTATAGAAAAGATAAAGAAAATTTTATTTTTTAAACTCAATTTAAACCTCATAAAGCGGAATATATTGAAAAAAAATGGAAAAAAGACAGTGATGGAAGATTTTATAGAGATGATGTAAATCCAACTAAAGGCGGAACAAGAATAATTTATCTTGATGAAATTGAAGGAGATATTGTTGATAGTGTTTGGGATGATATTCCTCCTGTAAATCCAGTAGCAGATGAAAAAGTTGGATATGCAACCCAAAAACCCGAAGCCTTATTAGAAAGAATCCTAAAAGCCTCGTCCAACGAAGGCGATTTAATTGCCGATTTCTTTTGTGGTTCTGGCACCACAGCAGCGGTTGCCGAAAAGCTGGGCAGAAAATGGATTACCACTGATTTGGGCAGGTTTTCAGTGCACACCACCAGAAAAAGAATGATTGGCATTCAGCGGGAATTGCAAGCCACAGGCAAAGATTATCGTGCATTTGAGTTATTGAATTTGGGCAAATACGAACGCTAGTTTTTTATGGATGACCTTACCAACGGCAAACGCAAAGCCAAAGAAGAACTATATGTCGATTTGATATTAGAAGCTTACAAAGCCAAGAAAATCACGGGTCATAGCAGTTTGCACGGCAACAAAGCTGGTAGGTTTATTCACGTTGGTCCGCTTGATGTTCCTGTTACACAAACCCGATTAATAGAAATTTTTGAGGAATGTCAGCAAAAACTCTACACACAAGTAGATGTTTTAGGATTTGAATTCGAAATGGGCTTAACACCGCAATTTATTCAAGAACTCAAAGAGAAAGGCGTTGCCATAACGCTCAAATACATTCCGAAAGATGTTTTTGACAAACGCGCTGTTGACAAAGGTCAAGCCAAGTTTTTTGACGTGGCGTATCTCAACACCAATTCAACAATAAAAGGCAATACCTTAACCATAGAATTAACTGATTTTGTAACCCATTACAGCCAAGACGATGTAGAAGAAATCCAGGAATCGATGCGAAAAGGCAGCAAAGTAATCATAGAAGACGGACAAATATTGAAACTCGAAAAAACCGAATTGGGCATTTTGACCAAAACCGTCTTAACCGAAAACTGGCACGACTGGGTCGATTATTGGGCAATCGATTTTGATTATTTGAGCAAACCTGAAATCATCAAAATTAAAAATGATGACGGAATAGTAGAAGAAATATGGACAGGAAATTATTTATTCGAAAACGAATGGCAAAGTTTCCGCACCAAGAAAAACCCAACATTAGAATACAACAGCATCACCCACGAATACAAAAAACCAGGCATTTATAAAGTGATGGTAAAAGTGGTTGATATTCTAGGAATTGACACGAGCAAGATTATTGAAGTGAGAATACCTTAATTTATCATAAAAACACGATAATTAAAATAAGATTGGTGGCGAAGATTGAAGACGTGGCGAGCGAACTGTTTGGGTAAAATTTTATTTACATAAAACGTTAAATTTGACAAAAAAGATTCATTTATCAAATTAATCCATCTTGAATTCAATTTTTTCTTCGTAAATTTATGTGTTCTTTTCTCCTATGAGAAGAATATAGAAAATGAAACCATCATCTAACACTATGATTCATTTCTACCAACAACTTGGCAAGCTATTCTATGGTGTTGCCTCAGCGGACAAAACCGTTCGTACAGAAGAAATTGCACAACTCAAAGAAATAGTTAAAAAAGAATGGGTTCCAATTGAAAACACTTTTAACGAATTTGGAGACGATTCCGCTTACCAAATCGAAATTGTTTTTGACTGGCTGGTAGAGAATGATTGGAGCATTGGCAAAGTGATTCCTAATTTCAAAATTTACAGAAAAGAACACCCGAGTTTATTTACACCCCAAGCAAACGACTTAATCCTAAAAACCGCAAAGGCAATTGCAGATTCCTTTTCGGGAAAAAATAAATCAGAATCGGTTTTAATTACTGAATTGAGTTCTATTCTGTCTCAATAGCAAACATTAAATTAGAAAAACCGTTCCTGAAGTTGCTTGAAAAACAATTCATTTTAACATAAAAAATAAAGTCATGGAAAAACAAGTAGGCATCTGGATAGACACCAAAAAGGCAATAATTGTTACTCTTGATGGTCACAAAGAAGAAAAAATTACTGAAATAGATTCTGAAGTTGAAAACAGCGTTTATCATAACAAAGAAGGCAACAAAGGAACTTTCTCAGGAAGCCATCACAGCGACAGCGAAACGAAATTTGACAACCGGAAAAAAGAGCAAATGGATTATTATCTTGAAGCCGTGATGGACTATATCAAGAAATCTGATTACTTATATATTTTTGGTCCAGGGGAAACCAAAATAAAACTGGAACAAAAAATACGGGACGAAAAATCTCTTGGCAAAATCAACTTAAAAGCAGTTGAAACTACTGACAGTATGACTTTGAACCAAATCGTAGCACAAGTTAAGGATTTCTATAATCCACTACAACGCAAACTTAATTTGGCTCATCGGTTATAAATTTTAAGGTCAAACCAAAATAAAAACCGCAATATAAAATGTTGCGGTTTTTTTATGTTTCAAAATAAATCGCAATAATTTTGCAAAGAGAATCATAAAATTAATTCTGTTCTCTTTTTTTTTCCTTTCCTTTATAAACCAAAAATTTCAAGTAGCAAATAATTTATGAGAACCCGAAAACAAAAAATAATCTTAGCTGCAAAAATAATTGCAGCAACCTTTTTGGTGATGATCATAGCTCTTTTTGTTTTTAGAAATGCGTTGTTAAAACAAGCCATTGCCAAGGTTTCTTTTAAAATAGAGCGGGATTACAACAGCTCTTTTTCAATAAAAGAAGCTTCATTTGTTGGGTTTTCAGGAGTGAGTTTGTCCGAAATAATTTTGGTTCCAAAAAATGCCGACACACTTTTTAACATTCAAAAAATGAAAACCAGCGTCAATTTTTGGCGGTTGTTAATTGGCGATATTCAATTGGGAACATTAGAAATCGAAAATGGATATGTGCAATTGGTGAAAAATAAAAAAGGACGAAATTTCGAAGCTTTTCTAAAAAAAGACAAGAACGAAACGACCAATGCTAACGAAAAAAGAGATTACGCCAAATTTGCCTATAGAATCATTTCGAAAGTCCTCAACTTGGTGCCAACCGATATGAAAATTGAAAATCTTTCGTTCAGGCTGAATGATAATGGCAATAAAACCAATATTAATTTCCAAAAACTGCGATTAGTCAATCAGCAACTTGAAACTTCTATCAAAGTCGAAACTAATACTTTCGCACAGCGAATTCGAATTCAAGGCTTTGCAGATCCAAGAAATAAAAAAACAGATATTCGGTTTTATAATATGGATTCCGGCGCCATAAAAATGCCATATATTGACGAACGATTTAACCTGAAATCAAGCTTTGATTCTATTCGAGTAAACATTCAAAACATAGATAAATCAGGCGGAGAATTGCATATTGACGGCTTTGCTTCGATTGCTAATTTAATGGTAAACCACCCGAAAATTGCCAATAAAGATGTGGTAATAAAAAACGCAAAATTTGACTTTCGATTCTTGCTAGGTTCTGATTTTATTTCAATTGACAGCAGTTCAACCATTGAATTCAACAAGGTGAAATTTCATCCCTATTTAGCCTACGAAACTGAAGAAGATACGATTTACAAACTCAAAGTGGCGATTCCTAAAATGAAAGCTCAGGATTTTATCGTCTCACTTCCCGATGGTTTGTTTACTCATTTTCAAGGAATGGAAGCTGAAGGTAATTTCGAATATAAATTGGATTTTATGTTCAATAAAAATAAACCCAATACACTGGTTTTTGACAGCAATCTGAAGAAAGAAAATCTAAAAATTACGAAATATGGCGAGGCCAACCTCAACAAACTTAACGGAGAATTTGTTTATCGGGCGATAATAAACAATCTGCCACAACGTCCAATTTTAGTAGGTCCTTCGAATCCAAATTATACGCCTTTGGATCAAATTTCTCCTTATTTGCAAAAATGTGTTTTAACATCCGAAGACCCATCGTTTTTCTCACATCGCGGTTTTATCAATGAAGCGTTTAAGCAATCAATCCTCAAAAATATTCGTACCAAGAAATTTTCCCGTGGCGCAAGTACGATTAGCATGCAATTAATCAAAAATGTATTTCTTACCCGTGAAAAAACCGTGTCGCGAAAACTAGAAGAAATTTTATTGGTTTACATCCTTGAAAACAATAGAATCGCCAGCAAAGAAAGAATGCTCGAAGTCTATTTCAACATTATCGAATGGGGACCAAATGTTTATGGAATTGGCGAAGCAAGTCAGTTTTATTTCCAGAAAAGACCAGCAGATTTGACCTTGAAAGAATGTTTGTTTTTGGCCACCATCGTTCCAAAACCAAAGAAATTTATGTGGCAATTTGACAATCAAGGAAACCTAAAAACTTTTGCAAACCAACAGCAAAAATTCCTAAGCAATTTGATGTTGCGAAGAGGAATTTTAATTCCTGAAGATACGATTGGACAATCTATTCCGTTAACTATTTCAGGAAATGCACATTCGCTTTTGAAATTGAAAGTGCAAGATTCAATACCTGTTGATTCTCTCGCGGTGGAAGAACCATTTGAGTTTTAAGATTTAACCACAAAGGGCACGAAGAAGACACGGAGTTCACAAAGATTTTAAAATTCGTTTTTATCTGCGTTTTTGCCTCAGCAAATACAGTGTAATCCGTGTCCTGCTTTTTTGCCACAGATGAAACGGATTGAACAGATTTTCACAGATACAGAATAAATACAATCAATATCAATTTAACAAAAAAGTCCATTTTCTTAGTGGACTTTGTGCCTTCTTTGTGTCTTTGTGGTTAAAAAACTAAGGCGCAGGATCAGGAATTATAGCCTGAACCGCATCAATTTCCTTTAAGATTTCATCGGATAAAACCACATCGATTGAAGCAATATTTTCTTTTAATTGTTCCATTGTTGTAGCTCCAATAATTGTGCTGGTCACAAAAGCTTGTTGGGTCACAAATGCCAAAGACAATTCTGCTAATGTTAACCCGTTTTTCTTGGCAATTTCCTGATACAATCGAGTGGCTTCAGTACATTGTGCGCTGTTGTATCTCGAAAATTGTGGAAATAATTTGATTCTAGCATTAGGATGACTTTCGCCGGTAAGGAATTTGCCAGACAAAACTCCAAAAGCCATTGGCGAATAAGCCAACAACCCCACATTTTCCCGAATGCAAATTTCAGCAGAACCCGTTTCGAAAAGTCTATTCAATAAGGAATACGGATTTTGAATTGTTTTTATTCTTGGTAGATTTTGGTATTTGCTTTCCTCCAGAAAACGCATAATTCCCCAAGGCGTTTCGTTTGAAAGTCCAATATGTTTAATTTTTCCTTCTTTAATGAAACCTTCCAAAGTTTCGAGGACATTTTGAATATTGTCTTCCCAAGCATCGTGTTGCACTTTGAAACCGCGTTGTCCAAAAAAGTTGGCTTTGCGTTCCGGCCAATGCAATTGGTACACATCAATATAATCGGTTTGCAGGCGAGTCAAGCTTTTGTCTAAGGACAAAGCAATACTCGCTGGAGAAAAATCCATATTTTCTCGAATATAAGCCAAGCCTGGATTGGGTCCGGCAATTTTTGAAGCCAATACTATTTCTTCTCTTTTTCCTGTTTTTTTAAACCAAGTTCCTATTATTTTCTCGGTGCTTCCGTAAGTTTCTTTGCGTCCCGGAACAGAATACATTTCGGCAGTGTCAAAAAAATTGACTCCTTTTTCGAGTGCATAATCCATTTGGGCGTGACCTTCAGCTTCTGTATTTTGTTGACCAAAAGTCATTGTGCCAAGGCAAATTTTGCTAATTTTTATGTCGGTATTGGGTAAAGTGGTGTATTTCATTTAATTGATTTAGTTGTTTAATAAGTTTTCAACTTCCGTTTTTAGTATTGGCAAATGATTGATAATAATCCCCCAAATTTGAGGGTTTTCAATCTCGTCATATCCGTGACTGATTTTGTTTCGAGTGTTAATAATACTCCGAGTATTTGATATTGCAATAGCTGGATTTATATCCAAAAGTCGTTTTGTGGCTTCACCAATTATTTCTAAATTTCTTTCTACCGCTGCTTGTATAAGTAAGTTGCTGTCGTATAGTTCAAACGCTTTTGGTTTTCCAATAAAGTTCTCAATATTGTCGATGCTCGTTTTTATGGCTTGCAACGCTTGATAATACTTATTGTTCATAAATTAGCTGTTTAGTTTCTTGAAGTTCCTTTATAAAATAAGGATTTTTAGGCGTTGTTTCTTGTAGCAAATCAACGTTACGATGAAAAGTGTCTTCAATAGCAAATTGTAAATTCCACATCAATTCGCCTTTTAATAATGGATCTGTAATTTCAGGTTTAAAATTGATTAAAATATCTAAATCACTTTCATCATTAAATTGATCCGTAAGAACTGAACCAAAAAAATAAGCGTTTTTGATGTTGTACTTTTTAAACAAATCAATAATGACAGGCATATTGGATTGAAAATTTGGATGTATCATATCATCGTAATTGATTGTTAAAAATTCAATTGATTTTTTTACTTGGGTAAAAATACAAAAGGTTCGTAGAAAAACCACGAACCTTTATATAATTTAGTTTCAAATTTGAGTTTTCTTAATTAATATCCTTCAACATTTCAGCAATTTCGTCTAATCTTGGTGTTAAGATAATTTCAATTCTTCGGTTTTTTGCTTTTCCTTCGGCAGTTGCATTGCTTGCTAATGGAGAGAATTCGCCTCTACCGGCAGCTGTAAGATTTTGTTTGTTTACTTTTTTGTTTTCACTCAAAATAGACACAATTGCGGTGGCTCTTTTGGTTGATAAATCCCAGTTATCAGCAATTGGTCCGGAACCTGCATAAGGAACATCATCTGTATGACCTTCAATCAAAACAGAAATATCAGGATTGTCGCCCAATACTTTTCCCACTTCGACTACAGCAGTTTTACCGTCAGAATTCACAGCCCAACTTCCCGATTTGAAAAGCAATTTGTTTTCCATAGAAACATACACTTTGCCGTTTTTTTGCTCTACTGTCAAGCCTTTTCCTTCAAAACCATTCAAGGCATTCGAAAGCGTTTCTTTTAGTTTTCGCATACTGGCTTCTTTGGCAGCAATCAAATCTTCCAACTCTTTTAATCGCTGATTATTTTTGTTTAATTGTTCTTGTTCCAAAGCTAACGCTTTTTCTTTGGCTCCCAATTGCTCCAATAATTCACGATTTTTTGCCATATTGGCTTTCAAAGATTCATTGCTGTTTTTTTCCAAAGCTGCATAAGAATCCTGCAAAACATCCAATTTTTTGTTGGCAGCCGCGTAATCAGCCTGACATTTTTCGCGTTCTGATTTTACTTTGGCCAACTCTTTGTTCAAAACTTCTTGATCTAATTCCAATTGGCTTTTTGCTTTAAGCAAGTCCGCATTTTCATCAGAAATACTTCTGTTTTCTTTTTTTAAATCGGCATATTTATTTTCTAAATCATTGTAAATCTTCTTAGACACGCAAGAAGTTGAAAGTGCTACAATCAACAATCCGAGGGAAATTCTTTTTATCATTTTATTTTATTTAGGGTAATTTTTATTCGACTTCGACCATTATCGGGCAATGGTCAGAATGTTTGGCTTCAGGTAATATAACGGCTCTTTTGATTTTTTGTTTTAAAGGTTCGCTAACTAAACAATAATCGATGCGCCAACCTTTGTTTTCTAATCTAGCCGAAGGAAACCGCATCGTCCACCAAGTGTAATTATTAGGTTCTTTGTTCAAAAACCGGAAACTATCTATGAAACCACTTTTCATAAAACCGTCCAGCCAAGCTCTTTCTTCGGGCAAAAATCCAGAAACTTTTTTGTTTCGAATCGGATCGTGAATGTCAATTGCTTCGTGGCAAATGTTGTAATCACCACAAATTATCAGATTGGGAATTTCCTTCTTCAATTCATTAATGTAGTTTTGAAAATCATCCATATACATAAACTTGTGTTCTAACCTTTCGATATTAGTCCCAGAAGGCAAGTACAAACTCATCACCGAAAATTCATCGAAATCGACACGAATATTTCTTCCCTCGAAATCCATATATTCGATTCCAGTCCCAAAAACCACATTGTTGGGTTTTATTTTAGACAAAATCGCCACACCGCTATAGCCTTTTTTGGTGGCCGGAAACCAGTAATGATATGGATAACCCGCCAATTCAAAATCTAAAAGTGGGATTTGCTCCGGAGTCGCTTTGATTTCCTGAAGACAAATTACATCGGGATTTGCTTGTTGTAACCACTCGATAAACCCTTTGGAGATTGCGGAACGAATACCGTTGACATTATAGGAAATGATTTTCATAAGCATTTATTTGTGTTTCAAAAGTAGTGAAAAGTACAAAGATTACTAGCTAAAAATAATAGAAAATCGAGTTTTTTGCTATCTTTGTTACCTGCTCAAAAAAACATTAGCTATATATGGGTTTAGTAACCGCAAAAGAAGTTGCCAAAGCAATAAATACGGACAAGTACGGCGTTTTAGGTACTTTTTCCGGTTGGTTGTTGATGAAAGTTTTAAAAATTTCTACATTAAATAAAATATACGACAGAAACAAACACTTGAGCGAAGTGGAGTTTTTGAATGCCATTTTGGATGAATTCCAAATTAAATTTGAAATTCCAGAAGAAGATTTCAAACGTTTGCCAAAAGACGGTGCTTACATTACCATTTCGAACCATCCTCTTGGAGGAATTGATGGCATTTTACTTTTGAAAATAATGCTGGAACAAGAGCCTGATTTCAAAATCATAGCCAATTTTCTATTGCATCGAATAGACCCGATGAAACCTTATATTATGCCGGTAAATCCATTCGAAACTCACAAAGATGTGAAGTCGAGTGTGATTGGAATCAAGGAAACTTTACGTCATTTGAGAGATGGAAAACCACTAGGAATGTTCCCTGCTGGAGAAGTTTCGACCTATAAAGACGGCAAACTTGTTGTAGACAGAGAATGGGAAGAAGGCGCCATAAAAGTAATTCGAAAAGCGCAAGTTCCTGTTGTTCCTATTTACTTTCACGCCAAAAACAGCCGGTTGTTTTATATCCTTTCGAAATTAAGCGACACACTTCGCACCGCAAAATTACCTTCGGAATTATTGACCCAAAAACACCGTTTGATAAAAGTAAGGATCGGGAAACCTATTTCTGTTGCAGAACAAAACGAGCACGAATCGATTGCCGAATATTCAGAGTTTTTAAGAAGAAAAACTTATATGTTGGCCAACCCTTTCGAAAAGGAAACACCATTTTTACCAACACCAAATCTAAAACTTCCAAAGAATCCAAAGGAAATTGTTACTGCTGCCAATCAGGAAAAAATGATCAAGGAAATAAACGCCTTGCGAGAAAGTAATTGTCGATTATTGGAAAGTAAAAACTATGAAGTATTTTTTGCAAAAGCCAAAGACATACCAAATGTGCTTCACGAAATTGGTCGATTACGAGAAATTACGTTTCGAGAAGTAGGTGAAGGAACAAACGAATCAACAGATATTGACTCTTACGATAAATATTATCGCCATATGTTTTTATGGGACGGTGATGCCCAGAAAATTGCAGGAGCTTATAGAATGGGATTGGGTTCGGAAATTTATCCTAAATTTGGCGTAGAAGGATTTTATTTAACTGATTTGTTTCGGTTTGAACCCGAATTATACGACATGATGCACAAATCAATCGAAATGGGCCGCGCATTCATCGTTAAAGAATACCAACAAAAACCAATGCCTCTTTTCTTGCTTTGGAAAGGAATCATTCATATTACATTACGTCATCCGGAGCATAAATTCTTGCTTGGCGGCGTGAGTATCAGTAATCAATTTTCAGATTTTTCAAAATCATTGATGATTGAATTTATGAAATCTAATTTTTACGACCCTTATATTGCCCAATATATTCATCCTAAAAAAGCCTTTAAAGTCAAACTCAAAGATGCCGACAAGGATTTTATTTTTGATGAAGCCGAAGCCAATCTAAACAAATTTGATAAACTTATCGACGAATTAGAACCAGGCGCTTTACGATTACCTGTTTTGATAAAAAAATACATTAAGCAAAACGCTCGAGTAGTAGCTTTTAACGTTGATCCCTTGTTTAACAATGCGATTGATGGATTAATGTATATCCGTATTTCCGATATTCCTGACAGCACTGTAAAACCCGTAATGGAAGAATTTCAGGCAGAATTGGAAAGAAAATTAGCAGAGAAAGAAGAATAAATCTATACTAAAAGTCGATAATTTCTACTTAACAGACAAAATTTACAAGGCAAAAAATTATACCCGCAGATTCGCAGATTATTTGTAACTAATCAGTCTCAAATATAGGTATTTTATTTCATGTCAAAATGGCATGA
>JAEMQE010000285.1:0-3186 GCA_022758945.1 Lentimicrobium sp.
AAACAAAATCTATCTCACTTTTGACGATGGACCAACTCCAGAAATCACAGAATGGGTTCTGCAAGAGTTAAAAAAATACAATGCCAAAGCCACTTTTTTTTGCATTGGAAACAACATCGAAAAACATCCAGAGATTTTTTTAAAAGTAATTGCTGAAGGTCATTCTATAGGCAATCACACTTTTAATCACTTGAATGGTTGGAAAACTTCAACTGAAGAATATTTAACGAATTTTAAACGCTGTGAGACAGAAATCTACAAACTGAAAACTGCAGACTGCCACCTTTTTAGACCGCCTTATGGAAAAATAAAATTTTCACAAGCCGAAAAACTGCGACAATTAGGATACAAAATAATTATGTGGGATGTTTTGAGTGCTGATTTTGACATTTCCATTTCAAAAGAAAGATGTTTGGAAAATGCAACCAAAAAAGTAACATCAGGAAGTATCATTGTTTTTCACGACAGTGTAAAAGCATTCCCTAATTTGGAATATACTTTGCCAAAAGCGCTAAAATATTTTAAAGAAAAAGGATTTGTTTTTGAAAAACTAACTTAAAGATGTTCTTGAACCAGACCAATTATAGTATTGGCATCTAATTCTCCAGATTGTCTCCAGATCATTTGGCCTTCTTTGTAAATCATCAAAGTAGGAAGTCCTTTGATACGCAAAGCATCAGCCAGTTCCTGATTCTTATCAACATCAATTTTTATTACTTTTGCCTTATCGCCCAAAGCTGCCGCAACATCTCTTATTACTGGATGCATCGAAACTGATGATTCATTCCAATCTGTGTAAAAATCAATCAACACAGGTACTTGAGTGCTTATAAGTTCTCCAAATTTTGACATAAAACCAACGAATTTAATTTTCTAAATCTATTGAGCAGCGCTATTTATTTTACAAATGTAGCATTTTAAACGAATTAAGCCACATTCTTGCCTTTTTTTAGTTGGATTACGGTAATTTCAGGCATAATTCCCACTCTGCCGGAATAAGCATGAAAACCAAATCCTCTGTTTACATATATATATCTTCCCATATTTTCATACAAGCCAGCCCAATGTTTATAGATATATTGAATTGGACTCCACTTAATTACACCCGGAATTTCTATTCCAAACTGAAATCCATGAGTATGACCAGAAAGCGTTAGTTGAAAATGTTTTGGGTGATTTTGTACTTCAATATCCCAATGACTTGGATCGTGACTCATTAATATTTTAAAATCTTCCTTGGTCAAATTGGCAGAAGCCAAATTAATATCCCCTACTTTTTTAAAATTAGTTCCCCAATTCTCTACTCCAATCAATGCAATTTTGTCAGTTCCTTTTTCTATAAATGTATGCTCATTCAGCATCAATTTAAAATCTATTTGTCCATATAAATTCTTTATAGCTTGAAAATTCTCTTCTTTGGCTGCTTCTGACGGCCAAGTTACATACTCTCCATAATCATGGTTCCCCAAAACCGAATATTTCCCGTACTCGTGTTTTTTGATTCTTTTGAAAGTATCGATCCAAGGATGCATCTCTTTGGCATCGGTATTTACAATATCGCCAGTAAACAAAATCATATCAGAATTTTGTGCGTTTACCAAGTCTATGGCATAATTGATTTTTTCTGGATTATCAAAACTTCCGCTATGAACATCGGATATTTGCGTAATGGTAAAACCATCAAACGCATCCGGCAAATCGGGGAAAAATATGGCTTGCTTGATTACTTTGTAATTGTATTTACCTACAGTAACTCCATATATTAAGGACAAAAATGGAACCGCAGCTATTCCTAATCCTATCTGGCTGACAAACTTTCGCCTTGAAGCAAGAAAACTAATACTGTCATTATAATTCGCAAAATGATTTACAGAGCCAGCGCCAATTCGAAAGATATCTTCTCCAAAAAGTACTAAAGTCAAAATAATTTTGGGAAGATATATTAGAAGAACTAAACCCATTGTACGCATCGTTTGACTGGTTTGTCCTACCGAACGGTCAAATTGCATGAATGAATAAATAATAAATGCCAAAATCATTGCACTTACTACTTGATAAGAAACCAAAATAAATCTTGTTTTTATTATTGTTTTAAATGCTTGAAAAGCATAGAGTTCAATAATAGCAAGGATAAGACACAATACTAATATGCGTATAATCATTAGGATATAAATTTTGTGCAAAATAACAAATTAATTAAGTGAAACGAATTTAAATTAATTGAAATTTAACTAAAACCTTGCCAAAATTATTTCAATTTCCAAGTCCCAAAAAAAGAGGCTGATAAATTCCTTTATCAGCCTTTCTCTAATTATTAACCTCCATTTTGCTAACTTCCTTTATGAATTGTTTTGAACAATTTAAGCTAGAAAAATAATTGTTTTAATTATTTTTTAGCAGGAGCTGCTTTTGCTGGAGCTGCTGCTGTTGTAGTAGGAGCTTCTACTTTTTTAGCTTTTTTCTCTTTTTTAGCTTTTGGCTGTTGTACTTCTTTTGCAGGAGCTGTTTTTGCAGGAGTAGTTTGAGCGCTTACCATTGCAGTAGTTCCTAATAAAACTGCTACTAACATCATTACTTTTTTCATAATTTTAAAATTTAATAATTTATATTTGATTATTTTGTAGGTCAAATGTATAATGGCTAAATGAAGATTAAATGAAGTTTTGGTGATGTAAAAAACTTTAACTTTTAATTAAGTTTTCGGCTATTAGAAAGTAGCAATGTAAATGTTGTGCCTTCGTTAGGAATAGAAGCCACTTCTATATCAATATGGTGAAAATGAGCAATACTATCAACGATTGCAAGTCCTAATCCTTGTCCTTCCTGATCAGTATTAATTCTGGTGAATCTATTAAATATTTGGCCTACTTGAGACTCATTCATTCCAATTCCTGTATCTGAAAAAGACAAATAATATTTACCTTTTATAAATCCATCACTAATGGTAATACTGCTGTTTTGATGATTGTATTTGATGGCATTGACCATTAAATTATACAAAAGGATATGAATTAAAGTTTTGTTTCCAATAAACGGAAAATTATGCTGGAGATTTATTTCTATCATCAATTCTTTTTCCTCCATTCGATCCTTCAAATCTTCGTGCAAATTACTGAGTAATTCCTTCAAATCTATCGTTTCATTAGCCTCATATTGATGGTTTTCAATTCTTGAAATAAGCAAAAG
>JAEMQE010000285.1:3286-17467 GCA_022758945.1 Lentimicrobium sp.
CTATCGTTTCATTAGCCTCATATTGATGGTTTTCAATTCTTGAAATAAGCAAAAGATTGTTGATGACTTTCTTTAACATATCTAGTGTTCTCAACGAACTTGCAATTTTATCAATGGCATTATCATCCAAAGAATCATTTTGAAGCAGGTTTTCAAACTTGTTTTTCAATAAAGCAATAGGAGTCAATAATTCGTGCGAAACATTGGCAATAAATTGTCTTTCCTTATTGAAAAGTTCGCTAATCCTGTCCATCATTTGATTTAGAACTGTGTCTAATTCCTGAAAATCTGTAGAATGTGTCTTTATTGGAGTATGATCAAACGTATCGGGTTCATTGACACGGCGGATTTTAGTGTCGATAATTTTATTAAATGGCTTTAATAAATATTCGATGTAAAAAGTATCCATTATAAAAGTGACTGCCAATATTACGAATAAAACAATCAAGATAAAAAACCGAATAGTGAATGTCAATTCTTTAATCTCACTCAAACTATTCCCTATTTCGAGGCGATAAGCCGTTTTTTCGTAAATGAAATCATATTGTAAAATCATATAATCATTTTGCTCCTCTTCAATAATTCGAGGTTCTGTAATGAAAATTGTTTTATTTATCAATGCATTTTTAGGCAATCTCGACAACTGAAGAAACTCACTGTGCAAGGTCGAAAAACTGGAATACGTTTCGGTAGCATCATTCCTGACAATGAAATCATTAATTTCTTGCTTATCTAAATGACTGATGAATTTCTCTTTCTTTTCTGATAAACTTGAACGAATGTGTTTATAGACCACCTTTTCAATCAAAACGGGCAACATTAGCCATAAAACCAAGATTACCAACAATCGAGTCAGTGCATTAAAAATGGCGAGTTGGTGTTTAATTTTCAAAACAAGTTATTTATACATTAATTCTGTATCCCACATTTCTAACGGTTTCAAACCATTCTAAGGAGGTATGTTTGTCTAATTTCTTGCGAAGATTTCGTACGTGAACATCGATAAAATTAGAATCAGAATTGATTTCCAGAATGTCTCCCCAGATGTGTTCCGTCAATTGCAATCTCGTAATCACACGATTTTTATTCAACACTAAATATTGAAAAATATCAAATTCTTTTTTGGTCAGATTAATGGGAATTCCGTCATAACTTACCTTGTAATCCTGTAACTGCAAACTGAATCCGTGAATATTCAAATCATTAACCGTAAAACCGTGAATTCGTCTGATAATGGCGTACAATCTCGCACCTAATTCTGTCAAAGCAAAAGGTTTGGTCAAGTAATCATCAGCACCAAGTTGCAGTCCATTAATTCGATCATCGAGTTCCCCACGAGCCGATATGATTATTACAGCCATTTTCGACTGTGTTTTCCGAACCTCTTTTAAAACATCGAAACCGCTTCCGTCAGGCAAACCCAAATCAAGAAGCAAGATGTCAAAATCATTGCTGTTAATTTTTTCCAAAGCAGTTGAACAATTGTTTGCCCATTTGCATATATAGCCGTTTTTTGAAAGATAATCTATCACTTCATTGGCTAATTCCTGATGGTCTTCAACAACGAGAATATTCATAATTAGATTTTATTAAAAAACAATTCAAAGGAACAAATTAAGTTGATACACCGTTTATAATTATCAAAAAATTAACTCTTTAATTTCACAAAAAAAGCCGGTAAATTTCTTTACCAGCTTTTCAATAACTTTCTTTGTTTTGCCAACTCACAATAATTTGTCGCTCAATTTCATAAGAGCAAAACAATAGATTTTGTTATTTTTTTGTTTTCGCAGCATCTGCTTTTGCTTGTTTTTTTGCTGCTTTTGCTTGTTTTTTTGCTGCTTTTTTCTCCGCTTTGGCTTCTTTTTTCTCCGCTTTGGTTTTAGCCTGCTTAGGAGTTGTAACTTCTTTTGCTGGAACCGATTTTGCTGGCGCAACTTGAGCATTTACCATCACACTTGTTCCTAAAATTACTGCGATTAACATCAATACTTTTCTCATGATTTCTGAAATTTAAATTAATAATTTATTATTTATAGGTCAAAAGTATATCGGTAAAATGAATACAAAGTGAAGATTGACTGAGTCAAAGTAAGTTTAACTATTCCTTAACTTTTTGGACTATTGAAACAAAAAATTAATGAAAACGAAAAGACTTTTTTAAAACCCAATTGCTTATTTTTACAAACTAATTTTATGATATGTCAGCTCAAAAACGTCTTTTCCTTCTCGATGCTTATGCTTTAATCTTTCGCGGTTATTTTGCTTTTATTAAAAACCCAAGAATCAATTCGAAAGGAATGGACACATCCGCCATTATGGGATTTATGAATGCCTTGATGGATGTCATCAAACGTGAAAAACCAGATCATTTGGCTGTAGCTTTTGACAAAGGAGGAAGCACTTATCGTTACGAAATGTACCAAGAATACAAAGCCCATCGTGATGAAACTCCCGAAGCCATAAAAATTGCTGTTCCTTACATTCAAGAATTATTGAAGGCAATGCACATTCCCATTATTGAAGTTGCGGGTTTTGAAGCTGATGATTTAATTGGAACTTTGGCAAAACAAGCCGAAAAAGAAGATTATAAAGTCTTTATGGTAACGCCTGACAAGGATTTTGCACAGCTAGTTTCCGAAAATATTTTTATGTACAAACCCGCTCGAATGGGGAATGACATCGAAATATGGGGAATTCCAGAAGTGTTGAAACGATTCGAAATCGAAAGACCGGAACAAGTGATTGATTTTCTAGGAATGATGGGTGATTCTGCTGATAATATTCCTGGTTTTCCAGGTGTTGGAGAAGTTACAGCCAAAAAACTCTTGAAAGAATTTGGTTCAATGGAAAACCTTTTAGAAAACACAGATAAACTAAAAGGAGCTTTAAAAGACAAAATAGAAAACAATAAGGAATTAGGCATTTTATCCAAAAAATTAGCTCGAATACTTTTAGACTGCCCTGTAACTTTTGACGCCACAGATTATGAACTTTCTAAACCTGATGTTGACAAAACAGATGCTTTATTTCAAGAATTGGAATTTCGTCAGATGAAAGCGCAGTTTGATAAATTATACAGCCCCCTAACCCCCGAAGGGGGAACTGAGGACTTACCAGCAGTAAAAATTCCAGCTAAAAAATCAAACGACGATCAATTTGATTTGTTTGGTTTTTATGACCAATCGGGCTCAGCTCCCTCCCCGAAGGGGAGGGATGGGGTGGGGCTTGGGACATTGGAAAATACCGAACATTTTTATCAAAGTATCCAAGGAGATTTTGCCGTGAAATTGCTTTTGCAAAACTTGATGAATCAAACTTCGGTTTGTTTTGATACTGAAACTACTGGAATTGACGCCTTAAATGCGGAATTGGTTGGAATGTCATTTTCTTTCGAAAAAGGAAAAGCATTTTATGTTCCGTTTCCAGAAAATCAAGACGAAACAAAAGTTTTGGTCGATAAATTTAAACCATTTTTCGAAAGTGAAAACATCGAAAAAATTGGTCAAAACATCAAATACGATTTGAAAATACTGTCACATTATGGTGTTCAAATCAAAGGAAAATTGTTCGACACGATGATTGCACATTATTTGATTAATCCAGATATGCGTCATAATATGGATGTTTTGAGTGAAACCTATTTAAAATATTCTCCAAAATCCATCGAAGATTTAATTGGCAAGAAAGGCAAGAATCAAAAATCGATGCGAGATGTAGCTTTGGAAGAAATCAAAGAATACGCTGCCGAAGATGCCGATATTACCTTTCAATTGAAACAAAATTTTAGTCCAATTCTTGACAAAGCCGAAACCAAAAAATTATTTGACGAAATCGAAATTCCTTTAATTCCCGTTTTGGCAGCAATGGAATTGGAAGGAATTAATCTGGATGTTCCGTTTTTAAAATCGATGTCGGTTGAAATGGCAGTCGAAAGTAAAGCATTGGAACAAA
Organism: Lentimicrobium sp.; assembly: GCA_022758945.1. GTDB lineage: Bacteria > Bacteroidota > Bacteroidia > Flavobacteriales > Flavobacteriaceae > Flavobacterium. Next base: position 7,241 of record JAEMQE010000285.1, read on the forward strand.
AAATCTATGAAACCGCTGGCGAGAAATTCAATTTGGCTTCGCCAAAACAACTCGGCGATATTTTATTTGACAAATTAAAAATTGGCGGAGCCAAACAAAAGAAAACTAAAACCGGACAATATGCCACTGGCGAAGAGATTTTAAGTTATTTAGAAAAAGACAATCCAATTGTAAAAGACATTCTAGAATGGCGTCAAATGGTAAAATTGCAAAGCACTTATATCGATGCGTTGCCAAACCAAGTTGATGTGAAAACAGGTCGTGTTCACACCGATTATATGCAAACCGTTGCTGCAACAGGTCGTTTGAGTTCCAATAATCCTAACCTGCAAAACATTCCAATTCGTACCGAAAGAGGACGATTGATTCGTAAAGCATTTATTGCTCGTGACGAAAATCACACCTTAGTTTCTGCCGATTATTCCCAAATAGAATTGCGAATTATTGCCGCTTTGTCTGGTGAAGAGAATATGATAAAAGCGTTCCAAAACAACGAAGACATTCACAGAAGTACTGCCGCAAAAGTATTCAACGTTCCATTGGAAGAAGTGACAAAAGAACAACGTAGTAACGCCAAAACCGTGAATTTCGGAATTATTTATGGTGTTTCTGCCTTTGGATTGAGCAACCAGACTTCGCTTTCGCGAAAAGAAAGTGCCGAGTTGATTGATGCTTATTATGCAACTTATCCAAAACTAAAATCCTATATGGCGAGTCAAGTTGATTTTGCCCGAGAACACGGTTATGTACAAACAGTTTTAGGAAGAAGACGTTATTTGAAAGACATTAATTCCGCCAATATGATGGTCAAAAGTGGCGCGGAACGAAATGCAGTAAACGCCCCAATTCAAGGTTCTGCAGCCGATATTATCAAAATCGCGATGATTAATATCCACAAAAAATTAACTTCAGAAAACTGGAAATCGAAGATGTTATTGCAAGTACACGATGAGCTTGTGTTTGATGTTCACAACAGTGAATTAGAAAAAATTCAACCAATGATTAAACACGAAATGGAAAACGCGTTTATACTAGATGTCCCGTTGGATGTTGAAATTGGTTTGGGGAAAAATTGGCTGGAAGCGCATTAAATTTTACAACTTCCTAGTTGATTCTCTTTCTCTCAATTGCGTTTTGATAACCGTTGTTCCGTAAGGTAGATTTTCTTCCTTAGATTCTAATCTGTTGATCAATAATTTTGCAGCTGCTTCGCCTATTTCTACACCATATTGGCTTAAGGTTGACAAGCTTGGCGACAATCTTCTGGAGGCGAGAATTCCATCGGCAAAACCAATAATAGATAATTCTTTAGGGATTTTATACCCTTTTTTAAGTCCAATTCTTAATGCAGCAACGGAATCATTTTCGTCCAAGGCAAAAATACCGTCAATCAAATTATTGTCGAAAACTTTCTCGATTTTTTCTTTTAAATCTTCCTCAGAATCGGTTCGAAGAATCAAGTTCTTATTTACTGGAATATTATTGTTTTTCAGCGCTTGCAAATACCCTTCGGCTCTTAATTTTCCTACGCTTAGATTATCAACTGAAGAAAATAAGGCAATGTTTTTGCATCCTGTATTTATTAAATGTTGAGTAGCATTTAAGGCGGAATCGAAATCGTCAACAACAACTTTGTCGCAAACCACTTCATCAGCGATACGGTCAAACATAACAATTGGAACGCCTTCGTTTATAATATCTTTAAAATGATTGTATTCGTGTAATTTTTGTGCTTCTTCTGAAATGGATAAAATAAAACCATCAATAGTTCCATTACTCAACATTTCCAAGGTGTGGGCTTCTTTCTCCAATGATTCGTTGGAGATACACATAATAACATTGTATCCTTTTTCGTCAGCCACTTTTTCTATACCGCTAAAAACTTTTGCAAAAAAAGAATTCAAAATATTTGGAATAATAACACCAATAGTTTTTGTTTTTCTGTTTTTTAGATTCAGACCAATAACGTTTGGTTTGTAGTTTTTAAGCTTTGCATATTCCTTAATTCTGGTTTTGGTTTGTTCACTAATTTCGGGACTATCATTAAGTGCTTTTGAAACTGTAGAAACAGAAACATTAAGTTCTTTTGCAATTTGTTTTAGAGTTGCTTTAGCTTTCATAATTAAAATTAGTTTTAAAATGCTAAAGTAATAAAAAACTGCTGAATAGCATCTTTAAGTCAATGGTAAAATAACAGGAAAACGCATTGTTTTTAAAAAATTTGGCTGTGAATGATTCATTTAAAAGCAATTAAGCAATATTTATGCTTTAAATCACCATTTATCAGCTGGCAAAAGCAACTGGTTTTGGTTGGAATTCAGTAAGAGTTCATAAATTTTTGGAATCTGTTTTTGAAATCTATTACTGGTTTCTAAAGGAATATTGGACTTAGAAAACGGAACTGTCTGGATGTATTCTTGGTTTAAACCTGCATTTCTTCCGTATTTATAATCATAAGTAAATCGTTGTCCATTGGCTTCTGTCACCACTTCTATATTTTTTAAATTTGGAATGCTAATATAAAAATCAGCCTGCATTTTTTTATCCAATTTGTTTAACAACTTTTCTTGATTCAAATAATTATACACTTCAACGGCAGTAAATACTGACGGATCAATCAATTTTACATTTTTCGCAAGAAGATTGCGGTACCTATATTTTCCATCAACTTTGACCTTTCTCAATTCTATCAAAACTTTTTGAATCTCTTCTGTCAAAAACGGATAATGGGTGCAACCCAAGATCAAAGTCTTCAACGGAAGTGCATCAGGAGTAGCTTTCATTTTTTCGAGTAAGGTTACCAAATGAAAACGGACATAATTTTCGGGCGAGTTAATTTGCATAATACTGCATTGGTCTGAAACCTTGCTGTCGCAAAGCATTTTATAATCGGAAAAATCAAAACCATAAATTTTCAAAAGGGTTTTATTGATGTTTAAATTGTTTTGTTCTAAGCTTGGTCCTTTATATAAGTCTCTGGGTTGAGTCGCTTTTTTGTCGATATAATTCAAATCTTCGTCAACAGCTTCAGCCAATCCAACTCCGCCTTGACTATAGAATTGAATTTTCCCTTGATATTTTTCAGATTCTATTAATTTTTTCAAGGCATTTGTATATCCATTCGAAGCCACGGTTCCAGCAGTTGCAAAAACGCCAATGCTTCCGCTTTCCGATTTTTTAAACGTTGCCAGCGCCCCTTTAACACCCGCATTTATAACTCCAATAACCTTAACTTTCGTTTGGGTTTGGTCTAAAAATCCTTCAATATCACTTAACCCATAAGCTGTCGCCGTATTGCAAGCCACTACCAAAACCTTGATTTGTTTTTTATTGGTAAACAACTCATTATTATTGTAATATTTATTTCCTAATAAAAACTGAGCGTCCTTAATAATATGTTCTTTAAGCAAATCGGTTTTGTCCATTGCGGCATAATTTCCGTAAGGCATATTGGCTTGGTCTGCCAAGTAAATAAAATCTTCCGAAGCAAAATCAGGAATTCCATCAGTTCCTTTTTGATGTGTTTTATTATTATATAAGTCTAAAGTCACAATAGCGTTCAAAACAGTGAGTCCGCCAGTTCCCGAATCGAAAACACCAATAGGCATATTGGACTCTAAAACAGGATATTTCTTGAAATTAGTGTAATAAAAACTAGTCGTGTCCGATAAAATAGTTTTGACAATGGGCAAATCTTGGGCAAAGCCAACATTAAAGCCTATAAATAATAGGACAAGATTGTAAAAATAGAATTTAGAAAATTTCATAATCATTGAATTAATTTCAAATCAAAAATACAACAATCAATAAGAATAACCTCCAATTTCTGAAAATTTAATTGTCAATTCATTAAAAACCGAATCGGAAGAAAACGCAGCTTATTTGAAGAAAGAAGTCGAAAACAAAATCGTCAAAGAAACAAACACTTTACAGACTGATAATCAGAATAAAATAAAATTTCACGTCTATTTGCATTTCAAAAAAATAATTGTACTTTTGCACTCCCTTTATTGGGAATGGAATGTTTAATTAAAATAAATTATTGTGAACGCATTAAGCTACAAAACAGTATCGACAAGCAAAGCAACCGTATCCAAAGAATGGATTGTGGTAGACGCTGACGGTCATAACTTAGGACGTCTTGCATCAAAGGTCGCTATGATCCTTAGAGGTAAGTACAAGCCAAGTTATACCCCACACGTGGACTGTGGAGATAACGTAATTGTTATCAACTCAGAAAAAATTAACCTTACAGGTAACAAAATGGACGAAAAAACATACGTTCGTCACACTGGTTACCCTGGAGGACAAAGAACTTTAACTGCTAAAGTATTACAGGCAAAAAACCCTGCATTATTAGTAGAAAAAGCAGTAAAAGGAATGTTACCTAAAAACAAATTAGGAGCAGAACTTTTCAGAAATTTAAATGTTGTTGTAGGATCAGAGCACAAACAAGGCGCTCAAAAACCTAGAACTGTTAACCTAAACGATCTTAAGTAATGGGAGTAATTCACAAAATCGGTAGAAGAAAAACCGCAGTTGCACGTGTATATGTTTCAGAAGGAACAGGAGTGATCACTGTAAACAAAAAACCATTCGCAACTTATTTCCCAACTGCAACTTTACAATACAAAGTTTTACAACCAATGTCTATGACAGAAAATGTAACAAACTATGATGTAAAAGTGAACGTTTACGGAGGTGGTTCAACTGGTCAAGCAGAAGCTGTAAGAATGGCTTTGGCAAGAGTAATGTGTGAAGTTGGCGAAGGAAACAGAGCTATCTTAAAACCAGAAGGTTTATTAACAAGAGATCCAAGAATGGTTGAACGTAAAAAATTCGGTCAGAAGAAAGCTCGTAAGAGATTTCAATTCTCTAAACGTTAATATTGCCTGTCTTGTGCAATATGCGCAAGACTTATTGATGATTAAATTTAAAAACAATGTTGTTGTTGTCCCAATGAGTTGGGAAATTAGTTTAGCATCTAAATGGATTAATGGTTAAACGATTTGTGGTTAATGATTAAAGGTTGAAAAATCTGAAATCTGAAATCTGAAATCTGAAATCTGAAAATACATTGCTAATCAACAGAACGTAAACTAAACAAAAAATGTCAAACAAAGTAGAAGTAAAAGAATTACTAGAAGCAGGTGTTCATTTCGGACACATGACTAGAAAATGGGATCCAAATATGGCTCCATACATTTATATGGAACGTAATGGAATTCACATTATCAATCTATATAAAACTGCAGCAAAAATCGAAGAAGCTAATGAAGCTTTGAAAAAAATTGCAGCATCAGGTAGAAAAATACTATTCGTAGCTACCAAAAAACAAGCAAAAGACATCGTTGCCGATAAAGCAGCAGCTTGTAACATGCCTTACATCACTGAAAGATGGCCTGGTGGAATGTTGACCAACTTCGTAACTATCCGTAAAGCTGTTAAAAAAATGGCTACAATTGATAAAATGAAGAAAGACGGAACATTTATGACTCTTTCTAAAAAAGAGCGTTTACAAGTAGATCGTCTTCGTGCTAAATTAGAGAAAAACTTAGGTTCAATCGCAGATATGTCTAGACTTCCTGCAGCATTGTTCGTGGTTGACATCAAAGCAGAACACATCGCAATAAAAGAAGCTCAAAAATTAAACATTCCAGTTTTTGCAATGGTAGATACCAATTCTGACCCAAGAGAGGTAGAATACGTAATCCCATCAAATGATGATGCTTCTAAATCTATTGATAAAATTTTAACTATTGTTACAGCTGCAATTGTTGAAGGACTTTCAAACAGAGGTTCTGATGCAGATTCACAACCTGAAGCAAGTACTGAAGAAGTAGCTGCTCCAGTAGCAGAAGCAGTAGTTGCCGAAGTTGAAGTGGTTGCTCCAGCTGTTGAAGTTGAAGTAGCTGAGCCTACTGCTGAAGCAGAAGCTCCTGCAACTGAAGAATAAATTTAACATAAATTCCAAATTCCAAAAAAATTAGAAACTAACGAAGTTGCTGATTTTATAAATTGGAATTTGGAATTTTTTTATATAACCTTAAAAAATAATACAAAATGGCAACAATTACTGCTGCAGACGTAAATAAATTAAGAACAATCACAGGTGCAGGAATGATGGACTGCAAAAAAGCACTTGTAGAATCTGACGGAGATTTTGATTTAGCTATCGAAAACCTACGTAAAAAAGGACAAAAAGTAGCATCAAATCGTGCTGACAGATTATCTACTGAAGGTGCTGTTATCGCTGTTGTAAATGCAGACAAAACATCTGGAGTTATCGTTTCTCTTAACTGTGAAACAGACTTCGTAGGTAAAAATGAATCATTCATTAAACTAGCTCAGGACTTAGCTGACTTAGGTTTGAATTTCGACACAAAAGAAGCTTTTTTAGCTACTGATTTTGGCGGAATTACTGTTGCTGAAAAATTAATTGAGCAAACTGGAGTTATTGGAGAAAAAATTGAAATCCGTTCTTTCGAAAGATTAGAAGGTGCTTTTATTGGTTCATACATTCACGCTGGAAACAAAATCGCCACTTTGGTTGCCTTATCTGCAAACATTGCAGGTGCTGATGAAGTAGTAAGAAACGTAGCGATGCAAGCTGCAGCTATGTCACCAATTGCTTTGAACGAAGCTGGTGTTGATGCTGATACTATTGCAAAAGAAATCGAAATCGCAAAAGATCTTTTGCGTCAAGAAGGAAAACCAGAAGCGATGTTAGACAATATTGCTAAAGGAAAACTGGCTCGTTTCTTTAAAGACAACACTTTAGTAAACCAAGATTATATTAAAGACAACAAAATGAGCGTTGCTGCTTATGTGAAATCTTTAGACAAAGATCTTATTGTAACAGGTTTCAAAAGAGCTGCTTTAGGATAATTATAATTCACATTTCAACTCAAAAAGGGAGGCTTGTTCATTCAAGACTCCCTTTTTTTATTTCATTTAAACTTTGAAACACGAATTATATAGCCCTCAAAAAAAATATTTTTTCATTATATTTGCCCAAGTATTGCAAGTTTATTTTGCATTTTAATTTATTAGAAAATTCTAAATATGACAGCCTACAAAAAATCACTTCTTGTTTCTATAATTATATTCAATTTAATTAGTTGCGGCAGAAATAAGACTGAAAATGATTTGAATTCCAATGAAAACCTTCAGGAGAAAAATGACACTTCAGCTATTGTAGCTTCACCAAAAAAGGACACTACAATAATTGAAACCAATTCGAATGAAATCGAAACAAAAGGTTCCGTTTTAAGTGAGTCTAAATTCACTAAAAGTCCGGATGAAACAGTAGAAAACAAAGCTGATCAAACAATAACAGAAGTTCTATCTGAAAACAAAACACCATCAACTCCCGTAGTAAATAGCGCAGAACCCACAGCAACAAAAAAGCCATCAGCACCGTCGAATTATACTATTCGAAAAATATTAGACGGCTGCGAAATAGGAGAAACGAAAACTCAAGATGATTTATCAAAAAATCTTGATATACCAAAAGACGCTATAAAATTAGTTAAAAGCATTACAAAAGTCTCAGAAGATGAGATTGATGTGAAATGGAAATCGACTTGGGCAGTTGAAAAATTATCCGATGCTAAATTTAAAGACGGTAGAATAAAGGCTCGATTTGTAAACAACTCTGTTTATATTTCGGGTGGCGCCATTGCTATCAAATGTGATAAAAAAATCTACACTGATTTTTTAATTACCGGACGCAAAGCAACTATTCCGTCCATAAAAGGCTATTATTGGAAAATCGGTAGAGACTGATGCAAGAACCTAAAAGATGCGGCTGGTGTTTATCCAGCGATTTGTACAAAGAATACCACGACAATGAATGGGGTGTTCCCGTTTATGACGATCAAAAATTATTCGAATTCCTGATTCTCGAAACGTTTCAGGCAGGGCTGAGTTGGATTACCATCTTAAAAAAGAGAGAAAACTTCAGAACTGCTTTTGACCATTTTGACTATAAAAAAGTAGCCAACTATCCCGAAGAAAAAATTCAGGAATTATTGCTCGATGCTGGAATTATTCGCAATCAATTGAAGATTCGCGCTGCCGTTTCGAATGCAGTTGCCTTTATGAGAGTGCAGGAAGAATTTGGCAGTTTTAGTAAATATATTTGGGGCTTTACAGATGGAAAACCAATCGACAACAACCGAAAATCTTTAAAAGAAGTTCCAGCTACCTCTCCACTTTCAGATGCAATTAGTAAGGATTTGAAAAAACGCGAGTTCAAATTTGTGGGCTCAACTGTAGTTTATGCTCATATGCAAGCCACAGGAATGGTCAACGATCACGTCGAGGATTGTTGGAGAAAAAGTTAAAGCGCTTTAAAAAATCAAAGCGTCACCAACACTAATTTCCCCTTCATTCAAACCTATAATATTGGTACCAAAAAGAATCGACTTATCCACTTTTCGATAGATACTCAAAGTGTTTAAAGGTTCTTTTTTTACAATCCCATTTTTCGGGTCATTATTAACCATAATACATCGGCCACAAGGTTTTGCGTTTTTGAATTTCACTTTTCCAATTTGGAATTTGCCAAAGGAATCTTCTTCGTGAGCAATCAAACTACTAACAACAATATTGGGTCTAAATCTTTCAATCGTAATCTTTTCTTCCAGTTTTTCATTTAAAAAATTCAAACTTTCTGACCCAATTAGCAAATACGGATAACCATCGGCAAGGCTTACATTTAGGGTTGTATTCAATTTTGTGCTACTATGTTTTCTGTCGCCATTATTGGCGATTTTTACGAGTTTGCATTCAAAGCCAAGTGCTTCGCTGAACCATTTTGAAGTTGGTTTATTCACTTCTAAAACTTTGGTTTCGTCATCCCAAACTTTTGAAAATAGAGGTTCATCTAAAGTTTCATTTATTGAAAATTCATGTTTTTTGTCGTGATAATTAATGGAAATTTTATCTCCATTAATTTCAGGATAAAACTGACTCAAAATCGGATGATTTCGTTGCGTAATAAACTGATTTTCGTCGTCAATTAGCATCCAACGTCGGTCGTTCTCGAAACCCATTTCCTCAGCTTTCGCACTTGCAACACGAATTCCGGCCAAACTTTTTATTGGATAGAGATACAATTCTTTTACAGTATATTTCATAATTAATTACTTTTTAGAAGTTCTATAAAACCTTCCCGAGGAATTTCACGACAACCCAAACTTTCGAGATGTTCGTTGTACACTTGGCAATCCAAAAGTTTGAAATTATCCTTTTTTAATTGATTTGCCAAAGTGATAAAAGCCACTTTAGAAGCATTCGAAACTTTAGAAAACATACTTTCTCCGCAGAAAATATGTCCCAAATCAACTCCATATAAACCACCAACCAATTCTTCGTTTTGCCAAACCTCAACTGATTTTGCAATGCCCATTTCATTCAATTTGCAATAGGCTTCAATCATATCATTGGTAATCCAAGTTCCGTTTTGCCCATCGCGTTTTATTTTTTGGCAATTCGAAATTACTTCTCTAAAATTTTGGTTGAAAGTTACCTTGAAAATATTCCGGTTCAGGATGTTTCTCATACTTTTTGAAACTACTAATTCATCCAAAAACAAAACCATCCTAGGATTGGGCGACCACCAATAAATGGATTCTCCTTCTTCAAACCAAGGGAATATTCCGCTTTTGTAAGCCAATATTAATCGCTCGGGAGATAAATCGCCACCAATGGCGAGAATTCCATCGGAATTGGCTTCGGAAACTGGAGGAAAAAATAATTCTTTGGATAAAAAATACATAGTTTAGAACAAAAGTATAAATTTGACAAAGCGAATTTACGCTTTAAAATTCAATCCTAAAATTTTTCAGAAACTATGAAAACCAAATTCCTCACTCTTACCTTTTCATTATTGGTTTTCCTAGGAAATGCTCAAACCAAAGATTCTATTTCTTCGATAAAAACGCAAGATAAATTTTCGTATAAACAATTTATTGCGCCAGTTGCACTTATCACGGCGGGAACTTTGCTTTTGAACACGGCTCTTAATGATGATTTACAATCCAATGCCAACAATTTTTTTGGCGAAGATTTCCATACTAATGCCGATAATTATCTTCAATTTGTTCCTGTAGCACAAATCTATTTGGGGAAGACTTTTGGATTTAAACCCAAAAATGATTTCCAGCATCAAACCATAAATATTATCATTGCCAATGTCATTATGGGAACTGTGGTGTTTGC
>JAEMQE010000110.1 GCA_022758945.1 Lentimicrobium sp.
GAAATATAAAAATAAAAATAAATAAACCCACAATAAATCAAGAAAGTGCCAATACATCGCACCTAGTTCAATACCAAGCGTTTGAGTCGAATTGTATTTTTGTTTCAATTGTTTGTAAATAATAATTAATAGCGCAATTAAGCCACCAGCAAGGTGTAATAAGTGAACAACAGTAACTATATATAGGAAAGTTGTTGTGATTGAACTTTCGGCTCCGGTGAAATAATAGCCATTAGCCACAATTTGACTAAAACCCACAAATTGTAAAATCACGAATAAAATCCCTAAGGCTAAAGTAGCTAAAAGAAATGAAGTTGTCGCTTTTTGATTGTCCTTTTGAATGGCTTTTTTTGCCAAATGAAAAGTCACACTACAGCCTATTATCACTGCCGTGCTGAAGAAAAATGCTGAAGGCAATTGAAAATCCTTTAACCAATCGGCTCTGGATTTACTTACTACAAAAGCACTTGTAAGTCCTGCGAACATCATTATCATACTAATCATAGCAAACAATAACAGCAATTTATAGGATCTTGCTGTTCTTAATTTGTGCTCTTCGGCGGTCATTGTTGTTGTCATAACTATCTTAAAATTTTATCAAATATATAAATTAATTGCAATAAAGTAATATAAGAAACACTAACAAGCATCAAGGTTCTTGCCGCTTTTGCAGTTCTTAATTTGTACAATTGCACGGAATAATAAAGCATCCAAAGTCCGAGCAAAAATACCAAAATTGCAGCCACTGGCGAAATAAATAATTGTCCTGTATAACCCAAAGCCGGTAAAAGCGAAGCAATAATCAGCCAAACCGTGTATAATATTATTTGCAAAGCTGTTCCTTTATCTTTTTTACCTGTTGGCAACATAAAGAAACCCGCTTTTTCATAGTCTTCGTATAAAAACCAGCCGATTGCCCAAAAATGAGGAAACTGCCAGAAAAACTGAATCAGAAATAATGTTCCGGCTTCAATGCCAAAATTTCCTGTTGCCGCAACCCAACCCAACATAAACGGAATCGCTCCCGGAAATGCTCCCACAAAAACCGACAAAGAAGTCATTGTTTTTAAAGGTGTATAAATGCTGGTGTATAAAAATATGGAAATCGCTCCAAACATTGCTGTTTTTGGATTGATGGTATAAAGTAAAACAATTCCGATAACTGTTAAGATACTGGCAATAACCAATGCCACATTTGGAGACATTCTTCCTGCCGGAACGGGACGATTTTTAGTTCGGTCCATCAAAGCATCAAGATCTTTCTCAATGACTTGATTGTAAGCGTTTGAAGCGCCTACCATACAATAACCGCCAATAGCCAATTTCAACAAAACCATCCAATCCAAAGAGTGAAAATCAGGAACACCAAGCATAAATCCGGCGATCGACGAAAAGACAACACTAATAGCCAAACCTGCTTTAGTGATTGCTTTGAAATCAGAATAAATGGATTTTATGGAAATGGAATTTGATGTACTATTCAAAGTTTGCTTTATTTGTTTTTTAAAAACTTTTGCAAAAATAGTTTATCGAAAGGGATTTGACAAAAAACAATTCATAAAAAAATTATTTGATAAATTATCTTGCATTTTTGGGTTAAAGCAAAATAATTTAAAAACCAATAACCATTTCTTAGCTGTTTGACAGAAGCTGATTTTCTCGAAATTCCGTCATTTTTTCGAAAAGAGATTTTGAGATAGGATATCCTCTTTTAACTAATTCAGCATAGGCAATCAAAACTGTATTTGGATTGTATTCTTTCCAAAAGAAAACGGCAATTCTTAAATCTAAATTATCTGTTTTCTCAATTATATCGATTTCTATTGTTTTCATAACTGTAAGTTGTTAATTTTAGGACAAACTTAGCTTCAATAAAAATCACTTCCTTACGGTTTTCCTCATTTTGAGGATTTATTTTAAATAAAAAAACCACAACTTTTGGGGTTGTGGATATATTTTTTGTTGTTTCGAAGTCTAAGATTATATTCAAAAAATTGCTTTTAAAATGTATATAACGAATAACAAAAAAAATAGAATAATCAAAAATAAAGATCCTACAGAAGATTTACTTCTATATTTATCATAATCGGTTAATGGCCCCATCTTTTTTTTACTTTTTAATTCAAATTTATACACAATACAAATCAGAATTAAAAAAACCAAAAACCAAATACTACTTTGAAAATCAGTCGGATGAGATAAATCAATCATAATATAAAATAGTATTTTTTATTAAATCACACTCTGTTTATATTGCGAAAAAACTTTGATAGCAACAAATTTCAAACATTAATAATCAAAATACCAATTAAACACATCCGAGCGAATGCCTAAAGAAAACCAAGTGGTGTTTTCCTTAAAGACTGTTGCTGTGTTTTGATTTGGATCAAAATTTCTATAAATAAAACTGCCAAAAAGTTTCAAGTTCGTCATTGGATTAACCAAATATCCGGCTTGTAAATCCCCGATAAAAATACTGGTTTTATTTCCCTGTCCTACTGTAACACCTGAATCATAAGGTCTTTTCAGGTCATAATCTTTGTAGATATTTCCTCCGTAATTATAACTGTTTGCTGTCGTGTCAAAATCCAAACCTTTGGTTCCAAAAGTAAATTTAGCATCGGCAAAAAGTCTGCCTTTGTGATAACGCGCAATAACAAGGAGTTCCTCGAAATTTCCTCCCCAAGGATGTCCCATACTTTGATTGTTGTGACCGTAATTTGTAATAGGTTCGCTGTGCGAATACACATACGGGCGCACGTGATTGAATTCTAACTGCAACAATAAATTATCCACTTTAAAAGCATTGAAATATTTCACACCCAATTGATAAGCGAATTTGTTTTTCCAACTATTTTTTTCGTTCTTCACTTCTCCAAGTGAAAACTCGTCTAAAAGAAATTGTCCGTAAAAATTGACCTGATTGTTCCATTTGTATTTTGAAGTCAATCCCAAAACTGCATTTCCAGTTCTAGCCGATGATTCAAATTCAACTGAACGATAAAAAATAATTGGATTGACAAAATGCATATCAAAACCCCTGTTATTAGTATCTGTCCAAATTACGGATTCAAAGAGCCCAAGATTCCATCGATTAGAAACATTCCAACTCAAATAATGGTTTGCCATATACTTGGTGGCATATGTTCTCTCTAAAGTCACTTCTGGCCGCACATCTTTGAGCCACATATAGGTATTGGTGTATTTTATTTTCCAAAAATTAGTGTTGATTTTAAAATAAGGATACGGACTTGCTCCATCACCTTCTAAAATTGAACGATAACCGTCACCAATAAAATTTCGGCCATAACCCAATTGTAAATCAATGAATTTTGCAGGCGCAAAAGTTAAATTAGCATCTGCCGAAGGAAAATCGTAAGCATCAGTCTTGAAATCTTTCGACACTCCAATACCAGGAATAATCGCTGGATTTCCACCGGCAGGTTTTATAGATTCAGCATAACGATTGTAATAATCGGCAAATCTTCCTTGACTTTCATAAATGGTTGTTGTGAAATTAAGCTGCGAGCCCAATCCGCCACTGAAATTGATTCCACGTGTGTTTACAAATGTGCTGACTTGTTTGTTGCCGGAAGCGGTTCCCACTTGCAAATCAAAAATAGGATTTATGACAAACCAATAATCTTCGCCTTGAATTTCAACTAGGTTTTCGTTCCATAATTTTCGTCCCCACCAGCCAGAAGTTTTTTTCTTTATCTTTTCATTTTCGGCAGTAAGGTTGTAATATTTGGCAACTTCAGAATAAGTATAAGGTTTTGAAGCCGTGTGATTGTTAGCGCCAACCTGATTCATAGCAGCATCAAAATGTGAATAATAACTGTGCGAAAACGGAATGTTCAAATGACTTTCGAACTGCGGATTGTTGAATTTTTTATAGACAATACTGTCTAATTCCGTGAGTTGTTTTGGTTTTGAATTGGTTTTCGATATTTCGGCAGCGACGACAGCTTCAGAAGCCATTTGTTCTGCACTTTTTAAAGGTATCGCAATGGTGATGTTGTATTGTGAAAACGTTGGATTCCCGTTGTAAGTTGAAGGTTTAATTTTTGGAAATTTAGCAAAAACTCTTTTCGATTCTTTTATCAACCCATCATCGACGGCGTTTACATAAATCACTTTGAAAATCCCGTTTTTATCGACCTCAAAAAGCACTTTAATGTTGCCTTGAAAATTGTTTTGGACTAGATTTTCGGGAACTACAAAATTTTGGAAAACAAAATCCTGAACCTCATTATAAAAACAGTTTTCCAATGATTTGGCTTCTAAGTTTTCGCAATTTTGAAAAACAGGAAATCGTTCGGCAGAAAGCCCAGATTGTTTTGAAGTATCATTTACATCTTGAGCGAAAGCCACGAAAATGGAAAGAGATAAAAGCAAGGTCAGCAATCCTTTTTTCATATTGTCTTTTTGTGTTTAGTATTCTCCTTCGGTCTTTTGACCGTTTGCAATTGCTTTTGCTCCCGAAGTACCAATTCTTTTCACGCCCAGTCGAATCATTTCGACAGCTTCATCATAAGTTCTCACACCACCGGCTGCTTTTACAGGAAGAGGCGAGGCATTTTCGAGCATCATAATGATAGCTGGAACTGTGGCGCCATTCGGAAGATTGTTTTGAGTTTTATAAAATCCTGTTGACGATTTCACAAAAACCGAAGCGTAATTTTCTTCTTTAAAATTAGTGATGACAATGTTTTTAATCAAAGCGGAAAGCTGCATAATTTGCTTTTCGTTGAGCGCTGCCACTTCGATAATCCATTTTACGACTTTGTTATTGGTTAATCCGAGTTGAGTACATTTTAGAATTTCTTCTTTGACCAAATCTACATTTCCTTCTTTGAATGCTTCGTAATTACTAACAAAATCAAGGTCATCAGCACCGTCCTTAATTGCTTGGGTTGCTTCGGCAAGTTTAGCTACTAATCCGCCTTTTCCTTCCGGAAAATCGATTACAGTTCCAATTTGAACCGGTGAATTGGCATCCGTAATCATTTTACTGGCTAAAGAAACCATATCAGGACGAATCATAATGAGTTTGAAATTCTCATCAATGGCTTCCTGAATAAATTCTTTGACTATAATCGTGTTTTCGGCTTCGCTGAGTCCAGCTTGTGATGGCGTTTTTAAATAAGTCGAGTCTAAGTATTGCTTGATGTTCATTTGTATAGTCTTTAATTTATGAATTAAATTTGGCTTTAATAAAAACACTAAATAGTATCATTATGTCATTTCGACGCAGGAGAAATCACATTTGTTGCTCTCGTTATGTGATTTCTCCCGTTGGTCGAAATGACAAAATCCTTAAAAACCATATTTTACTGTAATCATTAAATTTTATCAATTATTCCATTGTATTTATTCACTAAAATAATTACCATGACAGCAAGAGTCGCACCAGATAAATTAGCAAACACATCATACACATCAGCATTTCTAGTTACTGTGAAAAACCGCTGCATTAGTTCGATTGCTATTCCAAAAAAAAACGATAATACAAGTGAAATAAGTAAAAGTTTGTAATTTTTCAAATTGCCAATTTTCTTTTTAAAATAAAAGAACCATAATAATGTAAATACAAAATGCATAAAAGCATGAACTACTTTATCTAAATTTGGAATATCCATTCCTATTTGCGGAATCTCATCCGATTTAATCAAACAAGAAACCAAAATTATTCCAGACCAAGTTAAAGCTGTCCAAAAAAATATTTTTTTAAGCACCTATAAGTTCTTTGTATGATTCACTCGAAAGCAAGGAATCTATTTCGTCAATATTTGCGATTTTTATTTTTATCATCCATCCTGCTCCATAAGGATCAGAGTTCACGCTTTCTGGTTTGCTTTCAAGAGCATCATTAAATTCAATGATTTCTCCGGAAAGAGGAAGAAACAAATCAGAAACTGTTTTTACAGCTTCAACAGTTCCAAAAACCTCTTCTTTATCCAGAGTTTGGTCTAAAGTTTCCACTTCAACATATACAATATCGCCTAATTCTTTTTGTGCAAAATGAGTAATTCCTACTGTTGCAATATCACCGTCAATGCTAACCCATTCGTGATCTTTTGTGTACTTTAAATTTGCTGGTACGTTCATGATAATTGTAATTATTAATTTAAATTTTATTGGACAAATGTAGCAATCTTCTGTTCAAATTTTGTTCGCATTTTAAAAAATTAATTTCCGAAATTATATCGCAGTGTAAACCCTGAACGAATATTTGTCAATGGAAAAGAAGTCGATATTACGGCTTTAGAAAATGCGTGGTCATAATAGAAAATAGCCGTTAGGTTTTTGCTAAAGGAATAATCAGCGGTTAATTTCAATGACCAAAGATTTTGTCCTCCGGCTAATTGATTGTTGTCATAATCTAAATACCGCACAATTGTTTTATTGTCACGATATGATAAATCTGCTTTTATGATAATATCACTTTTTATAATTCCTGTAGGACTATCGGCTAAACTGGAAGAAAAAATCACGTCTTTGATTCGGTATCCCATTCCTACCACATATTCTATGCCTTTGACTTCTGTCAATAAATTATTGTCAAAACTCATTGATAATGCTCGGTCTTTTTTGATTTCGGTAAGGATTTTTAATGAATTTTTCAATTCAAAATCCATTCGAATAAGCGGATTAAACTGTTCCACTAAATTGACATTGGACATAATGGTCTGGTTATAAAAATTACCGCTTGCATCAAGTCCATTCGGGTTTTTATCAAATTCGAAATTCGATCTGAAAGCATTAATGGTATAAGAAGCCCTGTAATTTTGCTGCAAGGAGAAACGTTTGAAATTCTTTTTGAAAAAGTCAAAACGCATCAGGCCATTATATTTTATAGACCAGTTTGGCACTGGAAAGCTCTTGAAAATTCCCAAAGAAACACTCGAGGCGCTTTCTCCTGAATAAGCTGCTAAAAAGGCTGGCAACAATACCGCTTGATTGTTTTTCCCGTAGCCTTTTGGGAATCCGTCCGCATCTAAATTAGCAGGATTGTTAACGTCAATTCCATGTTCAGTTGCTAATCGATTAGCAACCGGAAGCCTGTTACTTCTAAAATCGTCAAATGCAGCCGATGTGTTTTCGTCACTGGTCGAAAAAGAAGTCTTAATTAAAATAGTCGAAATGGAGAACATCCCGAAACTATAAGGCGAACGCGGATTGTATTGACCATTGCTAACATCATATTGTTCCGAAAAATTCTCTGAATACGCTCTGTCTAATGATAAATCTACTTTTAAATCCGGCAACAAATCTATGTTTACCGTTGATTTAAAGATTTCATTGTTTACCTGAGTGTAATTTTGGTTGAAGTCAGGATAAACAGTAAGCCATCCATTTTTAGCAGCTTCGTATCTTACATCGTCCTGGCTTCCGAAAATAAATCCAATTGTAGGTTTTGAAGTCCCAAAGAATCCAACACCAGGTGTATAACCAGGCAAAACTGTACCGCTGTTTTTGGTGTAATTAGCCTGAATGGTTTTTACACTTGTTAAAACGCCAATCAAACCATTTAGGAAATTGTTATTTTTTGGAACCAGCACATTGGTATCTGTTATTTTTTCTCCTGGTTTTGGAGCTGCAGCTTTTGGCTTAGCCTTCAATTGCGATTTTTGTGTCAAGCCTATGTATTTATAAAATAAATCCATGTTGCAAGTAGCATTCAAATTATGCGAGATGGCGTTTTGAACTGTATTTCCTAAATTATAATTGGTTCCTCCAATATTTATTTCGGATAAAGCTACAGAAGCGCGTTGCCAACTGTAGTCTCCCGTATAAGAATAGTTCGCTTTTATAAAGCTAAACACCGGAATTTTATCAATTGGTATTTCATAATTCAAGACCAATTGTTGCATGTGTTGATTGGCTTCTCCAACATTCAAATAACCATCCCAGATTGTCAAATCATCTATTGGAACATTATCAGCATTCATGTAGTTTTTTACAATATTACCGGATGATGCGGTATAATTGAATCTCAGGTTTTTTGTCAAATTATAATTAAAACCGTACTGATAATTGAAAGCATAATTTCTTCTGTACATTGGATCCAGACCTATTCCCTGAACATCTACCTGTCTAAATTGTTGACGGTTGTATTGTCTAATAATATTCGTATTGAAATTAATATTAGACGGTAAATAATTAAAGTTGAAATCGCTTAAGGCTTTCCAATAAGAGCTTTTTTTAGTGAATTTTGATTTCTTGAATGGCTCAACTGGTTTCGGTTGGAAACTAAATGCATAATTTACACCCGTGTTGGATTCCTGATTTGTAAATTGTTCAATTTCAAAATCATGGTGCTCCACTTCGTTGTAGGACTGAGAAAAAGTAAAGTTTTCTGGGTCATATACTTTTTGTTTTTGTTCAGGACCTCTTTCTTTTCTTACTCCAATAAAATTGATGCTTTTCCTTTTTGTATAATCAACAGCTCTACTTTTAATATTGTCTCTTTCGGCAGGATCAGTAGTGCCATCTAATAACTGTTTAAGTTTAATATCTTCGTTAAACGGGTCATATTCAGGCGTTAAAGCTTCTTCTCCAATAGCATAATTAAATGGCAAATTGATTTTCCATTTTGGAGGTAATAACTTTCCTAAACTAAAATTGGTAACAATGTTAAATTGCTGGGTGTCTTCACGGCTTCTTTCATTTGGCCCTTGTTCTATTCCTCCAAAACCAATAGTACTTTTTCGGCCAGTGGCAGAAACAGTTGCAAAATCAGCAAAATTCGTATCGACATTCAATACAGCAGCCATTCCTCGACTGTTATCCATATCGGCAACTCGAAGTTCGTCGAACCAAACTTCTCCTTTTATATCCTGATGTGTTTCATTACTTTTTACTCCTAACATCAAATTTCGAACCATTCCAAAATTCGGATTCCCTTTAATACCTAATCTCAATTTGTTTGGTTTACCAGCCAAAGAAGGATCAAGTTGGTCTTCATTTTGATAATAAATTCCGTCTAGTGGCAACTTACTTGGATCAATACTCATTGCCTGAACTTTCAATTGAGTTAATAATGCCATTGATAAATCAATTTCATTATCCGCTGGCCAAACTGTTTCAGCACTCAAAGCACCACAATTAGCACCTATTGTTGAAGAAGGCAATGTTACTTTTAAAGGTATTTCGATTTGGTAAAAATTCTGTGTAAAGTCATTTCCAAAACGAATAAAACCTATCATTTGACCATCCCGAAGTGCAATTTCGTCTGGCAAAGATTCTGCGTGCAAAAACATTTTTAGTTTTTTGAACTGTCTCATATCGACACTAACATTTTTAAACACAGCCCTTGAATCTTCCGGTTCTAAACCACCTCCCGAAACTCTTAACGAAAGTGATTGCTCATTTTGATTGATAATTGTATTGTTATTATATAATTGTTCTCTTTCAACTCCTGGAGGAACAATATAATTTATAGGACATCTATCATTATTTTCCTGAATATTTACTGCTAAAACATCCAGATTTGTTTTGTCATCCGCAACATTAACATCGGCAGGATCCAGAGTGTTTGTATAGCGTCTCCAATCTCCTCTTACTAAATCCAAAGCACCAAAACGAACCGTTACTTCATTGCTGAAACCGGTCATAAACATTCTCATAAACCGAATCGATCTAAAATCAGATATGTTTCCAATGGTATTTTCTGGTTGCGAAACAGGAATTTTAAACTGAATCCATCTTGCATCAGTTACTGTTCCGTTGTCCATAGTTACTTGCGTGTTTCTAACATCAGTAACATAATTTTCACCAACACTCATATTTGGCTTCACATCAACACTATATTCATAATACGCATTGATAGTATTCATCGTATTATCTTTGTTGATGTCTTCTACATCTGGATCAGAAGTTGAAGCTCTATTAGCATCATTAATATCAACAGCAGAGTTCCCCTCAACACCATTATAGTTTCTATATCGATCCTTAACTCCTCCTGTCGTATTCAAATAATAAGTATAATCATCTGCTGCAGGATCGGGTTGTGAGGCAAAATTGTTATAAACTGCTCCTTCTTTGGCATCAGGCAAACCATCTAAACCTAAATCTTGGTTGGTTCGATTAGCCGCATTGGCATCAAAGGCATAAATCAAGGATTGTGAAGCAGGCACATCCCCCCAAATAGGTTGTGGATTTACCTTTATTTGGTCAGGACCAAGTCCGTTTTCATATTGTTTTCTTCCATCTTTTAAAATATCTTCTGATATTTCTCCCAAGTTGAAATAAATTTTACCTGTATTTGTTTTTGGTATTTCACCGGCTCCAACATATGGATCTAATACCCAAAACTGGATATATTCCACATTTCCTTGCTCGAAATTGGTTGAATTTAACGACCGCATAATTCCACCAAAATTATCTTTCGGGTTTGCAGCAAAATTTAAATCATTATTGTAAGCTCCTCTTTCAGTAGGATAATAAGTCAAATCCAAAGTATTTATAACCTGTGATTGTCCTTGTGCAATATCAGTTAGCGGGTATAATTCTTCACTAAAAATTCTTCTTGTGGTATTTAACGACAAATCGTCATTTGAAATTCCGGATGGTTTTTGAGTATAAAATACAGGGTCAATTGTGTACCAGGATAATTTTGCTCTTTTAAAACCATAACTCAAATCGTTGGCGCTTGCATTAAAATTATAAAGACTTTCAGTATCATTCAATGGTGTTGACGACAATTTCCAGGCATAAGGAGATCGCATATCGATTGTAGATTGAGAGCCTTCAAAATCATCTACATATATGGTTGATTCTCCTTGAAAACTATTTCCTTTGGGGTTGTCAGGTTGCAAAAATGCAATTTCACCTCTCACTGAGAGATTGGACGGCACGTCTGTATCCATATTAGGTAATTTATTTACTAATCGAGTAAAAAACGGAATTTCTGAGGAGTAATTTCCATTGAAACCAAACATACTGTTGTTCACAGATTCCTGTCCAAAACTAGATTTCTGTGTAAATGGTTTTTCGTTCAGTTTTAAGAAAGTGGCTCCAACTAAAAATTTATCAGTGAAATTATGCTCGACATAAACTCCGAAAAAACGTTTGGTTTGTTGTCCAAAAACAGAATTGTTTTCTAATGAAACACTAATTGGAGTGTTGGAAGCCTGAAGTGAAGGATCTAGAATTTGCACTCTTCCCAGTTGGTAATTCACGCTGTAATCAATTCCTTCTACTAAAACTCTTCCCCCGGCTGTAACAACTACGGAACCTCTAGGAACGTTGAAAGCACCAATAGGAATTCCATCGCCTCCTGAAGATTTGTATTTTCCTCTTAAAAGGAATTTGTTTTTATCGCTATCCTGCAAAGCTCCGGATTGAGTATTGGCATACATATTTCGGAACACATATTTCTTTTGATTTTCATTATAAGTATTAGCATCCTTGTAATTTTCTCCGGCACCAGTAGATAATTTTGAAAACAACAATTCACCAAAAGGTTCTTTAGTAGTAAATATTATTCGGCCATTTTGAGTGTCTATTGTCAATCCCTGCATAAAATCGAAGAAACCATCACCCCCAGTTTGAGGGTCATTATTAAAATTCAGTTTATCTAAATTGAAAACTTTTAACAAAGGGGTTTCAGCAACTTCATTTCCTGGAGTTGGATTTGGCGGAAAGGAACTTCCTGTGGCTGGAGTAATATAATTTAAAGGCGAAGGATCAGTATAAAGAATATTGAATCTAAAGTTTTCTTGTTTTAACTGATAGGCTCCCGGAATTTGATAAATATTTTTCATCATCAAATTCCAAACTGGGTTTTTAACATTGGTCAAATTACTTTTCAGCATTTTCAATACTAAACTTTGGGTGATAATTGCCTGATTAGATGGATTTGTTCCGGTTACAACTGTAGCATCGACCCCATCATTACCAAACTCTCCTACTTGGTACACTTTGTCGCCAATGGTATATTGATAAGCAACAGCAAGAACTTCATCATTGGCAAGTCTTTGCTGCAACGAAATATATCCCAATTGAGGATTAAAAGTATATTCGTTTGAGTTTAATTTTCTGGCATTTTCTAACTTGGAATAATCAGCTCCCTCATTGACAGTTGCATTAAATCCGGAATTTGAAGTGGCTATTTCACGAATATTATTGTTCAATAAACCAGTCCCAGCAGAAATTTGCGCTGGATCATAATCATTGTTTGAGTTATCAGAAGGAGAATCGGCAGGATTATTAAACATACCTGTTGAAGGGTCTAATACCACTACTTCACTGTCTTGCAAGCCCGTTAATTGCGCTTCACCTAAATCCTGAATCGCAATGATATTTCTTAAATTGTTTCCAGTAGTTGTATTTACACGGTTTTGTTTGTTGGTAACCCAAATTTCCAATCTTGAAATTTGAACTCTACTATCAATAAATGGGTAATTTTTTAAGGCTGCATCGTATTTATTTCTAAAATATTGCGAAAGGAAAAAGTGTCTGTCGTTATCATAATCAAGCGCATACATATCGAAGTCCTGAATTGTTCCGCCACCTTCTGCAACAATACTTTTTGTTTGTGATTTTTGTTCTGAGAAAACTCCTGTAATAGATGTTTTGCCAAATTGCAATTTAGTTTTTACCCCAAATAAATTTTGTGCTCCTTTAATTAAGGAACTATTCAAAGGCATACTAACATTTCCTACTTCGATTTTTTGAATGATATCATCTTCCGAAGGAGTGTATTCTAGTTTGATTAAGTTCTGAAATGCAAAAGTGGATTGAGTATCATAATTGACATTTACATTTAATCGGGTTCCCACTTTTCCCATCAGACTCATACTGATTCTTTGGTTAAAATCGAAAGAAGTCGTAGATCTGTTTCTTGGAGAAAATGCCGGATTGTCTTGTTTTGTATAGCGAAGACCAAAATCCATTTCTACGGATCCTGTAGGTTTTACATCAATTGTATTACTACCAAATATGGTTTCAAAAAGTCCTGATTTAACATAATACCTTGGCAACAAATCCTTTTTAGCGTCATCGCTACCGTCTTTTTTTCCATCTATGGCATCTAATTTTTGCTTAAAATAATTGCGCATTGATTCCTTTCTTACTAAATCTTCATATTCTTTAGGACTTAAAATAGTTGGATAGTTTGCTGGGAAATCACCAATAGTTTTTGATAAAATATACATACCTGTAACAGGGTCATAGGAATATGCCTTGACAATGCTTTGTGGGTCTTTAATTTGAATTTTTCCTGTGGAAAATCCAGTTTTAGTCGTATCCTGAGTTGCAGTATTTACTTGAGCTTGAGACACAAAACTACAAAATAAAACTAATAAAAATGTACAAATTTTATGCACGAATTGGTCCTTTATTAAATACTGTATTTTCAACTTTTATAAGTTTTTTAAAGCTTGCTTAATAATATATTCAACTGAACTCTCTGGGGCATCTTTTATAATTTTTTCCACTATCCTTTCTGAAGTTTTTCGAACAAAACCCAAAACCTCCAAAGCAGATAACGCCTCATCTCTGTTTGTATTGCTTTGTGACATCGAAACTTCGTCTAAATCGTACAGTTTTAGCACTTTTTCTTTCAAATCAAGTATCACTCTTTGTGCTGTTTTGCTACCAATTCCTTTTATGGATTGTATGGTAATCACATCGCCAGAAGCAATTGCATTTGTAATTTGTTTTGGATCTAATGAGGACAACATCGTTCTGGCAATGCTGGCACCAATTCCCGAAACAGACAAAAGCAATTTGAAAATTTCTCTTTCTGATTTTTCTACAAAACCAAATAAAGTATGTGCATCTTCCTTAATTTGAAGGTGTGTAAACAATTTTATAAAATCAGTAGTAGGAAGCAATGAATAGGTATGTAAGGAAATATTCACGTGATACCCAACGCCGCCACAGTCAATAACTACTTGTGTTGGTGTTTTTTCTACTAATTTTCCTTGCAATTGTGCTATCATTTATGAATTTTATATCTCCAAATATAACAAAACTTATATAAATTCTCATCAAATTTATATAAGTGCTGTTATAGTTCAAAAATTATTTCGCTGCTTTTAATTTTTTCTTTTCTTTTTCCTGGGCATCAATCACAGCAATAGCCGCCATATTTACCATTTCTTCAACACTTGCTCCCAATTGAAAGATGTGAACTGGTTTTCCCATTCCCAACATAATTGGGCCAATAGAATCTACTTTGTTCAGTTCTTTTAGAAGTTTATAGGTAATATTTGCTGATTCAAGATTAGGAAAAATCAATATATTTACTTTTTTACCTGCTAGTTTAGAAAAAGGGAATTTTGCTTTCAACATTTCTGGATTTAAAGCAAAATCAGCCTGAATTTCTCCGTCAATTACCATTTCCGGATGATGTCTATGCAAGTAGGCAACTGCGTCTCTTACTTTTGATGCGCTTTCGTTTGTTGAAGAACCAAAATTTGAAAAAGAAATCATTGCAATTACAGGTTCAATTCCAAACATTTTAGCTGCATTTGCCGTCATAATAGCAATTTTTGCCAAATCATCTGCTGATGGATTAGTGTTTATCGCCGTATCAGATAAAAACATTGGACCACGATTGGTCATCATCATATTTGTTGTAGCTATAAGAGAAACTCCTGGCGCTTTATCAATAAGCTGCAACATTGGTTTCACCACTGATGGATAACTTCTGGAATGTCCTGTTAATAATGCATCTGCTTCGCCTTCATTGACAAGCATAGCTGCAAAATAATTTCTTTCGCGCATTAAATTCTGAGCGTCAAATAAAGATATTCCTCTTCTTTGTCTGGTGTTCCAATATACTTTTGCAAATTTGTTTCTTCTTGGCTCCTCATCACTTGTTTTTGGATCAATAATAGGAATATCAGCATCAAAACCAAGTTCTTTTTTTAACTCCAAAATAACTTCTTTTTTTCCTAACAAAATAGGGAAACCAATTCCTTCTTCATATACTATCTGAGCTGCTTTAAGAACATCAAGATGATCAGCTTCTGCAAAAACAATTTTTTTAGGATTCATTTTAGCTCTGTTGATCATCAATCGGACCATTTTATTGTCATTGCCCATTCGGTCCAAAAGCTCTTCCTCATATTTATTCCAATCGAGAATTGGATTTAACGCCACTCCTGAGTCCATTGCTGCTTTCGCCACTGCTGGTGCAACGACGGTTATCAATCTTGGGTCAAAAGGTGAAGGAATTATATAATCACGCCCAAAAGTCAATTTAGTAGCTCCATAAGCAATATTCACTTGCTCCGGAACGTGTTCTTTGGCCAAGGCGGCAAGTGCTCTAACGGCTGCCATTTTCATAGCTTCATTGATTTTTGTGGCGCGAACATCTAAAGCACCACGAAAAATATATGGAAAACCAAGAACATTGTTGACTTGATTAGGATGATCTGACCGTCCGGTTGCCATAATAACATCTTTTCGGGTGGCAATGGCAAGGTTATAATCAATTTCAGGAATTGGATTAGCCATTGCAAAAACGATTGGGTTTTTTGCCATTCCCAATAACATTTTTGGAGTCATAATATCTCCAGAAGATAATCCCAAGAAAACATCTGCACCAACTAAAGCTTCTTCAAGACTCATTGGTTTCTTGTCTATGGCATATCGTAGTTGTAAAACAGATAAGGATGGATTGTCTTTTGTCAAAACACCTTTACTATTAAACATTAAGATATTCTCCAATTTTACTCCAAGTAAAATATACATATTAGCACAAGCAAGAGCGGCTGAACCTGCCCCTGAAACTACCACTTTTAAATCCTTTGGTTTTTTACCCGCTAATTCTATTGCGTTCAATAATGCTGCCGATGAAATAATTGCAGTTCCGTGCTGGTCATCGTGCATTACTGGTATGTTTAATTCTTCGACTAATCTTCGTTCTATTTCAAAAGATTCTGGAGCTTTAATGTCTTCAAGATTGATTCCTCCGAAGGTTGGCGCAATATTTTTGACCGTTTGAATAAATTCCTCAATGTCTTTTGTTCCTACTTCAATATCGAATACATCAATACCTGCAAAGATTTTAAACAACAATCCTTTTCCCTCCATTACTGGTTTTGAAGCTTCAGGCCCAATGTCACCCAGCCCTAAAACCGCTGTTCCATTTGATATTACTGCAACCAGATTGCCTTTTGCAGTGTATTTATAAACATTGTTTATGTCTTTTGCGATTTCTAAACACGGCTCAGCAACTCCAGGTGAGTATGCTA
This sequence comes from Lentimicrobium sp., assembly GCA_022758945.1. GTDB lineage: Bacteria > Bacteroidota > Bacteroidia > Flavobacteriales > Flavobacteriaceae > Flavobacterium. The sequence goes on from JAEMQE010000110.1 coordinate 16,215, forward strand.
AAGAGAGGTCTCTTTGGGTGGCATATTTCTTAGTGGGAACTACCTGAATTTTTCCAGGTGTAGGTTTTGCATGATATAATAATGCTTCTAATCTTTTGCTATTCTTATCCATTATATTAAATTTTATTTGTACACACAAAGATAATAGACTTGGTTTAAATAGGACGCTTTTATACCATTCATTTTACAAAAAATTGTTCCTCTTGTTATATAAAAAAATAGCTGCACAATTTGCAGCTATTTATAATGTAATTTGATTTCGAATCTATGTTTTCCTTCCACTTATATAAGAATCCAGATATTGAATGGTTTCCTTTTGCACATCCATTATCGATTTTACTACGTCTCCAATGGAGACAATTCCTATTATTGTTTCATTTTCTAAAACAGGTAGATGTCTTATTTTTTTTGTGTACATCAATTCCATACAGTATTCCAGATTATCCGATGGTTTTACGGTTATCACATTTTCTGCCATAATTTCGTGCACGAATGATTTCTTTGAAGACTTGGCTTTCAAAGCAATTTTTCGAGCATAATCTCTTTCAGACAAAATTCCTTTTAATATATTGTCTTCTACTACCAAGATAGCTCCAATATTTTTCTCGCTCATTGTTACCAAAGCTTCATATACAGTAATTGTTGGTAATACTGAATATACTTCTTTTCCTTTCTTGCTCAAAATTTGATTTACTGTCATAATAGAATAATTTAAGTGGGTCATAAATTTAAAAAAAATATTCAATAAAGCTTACTTTT
>JAEMQE010000058.1:0-7576 GCA_022758945.1 Lentimicrobium sp.
TGAAATAAAACACACCGCTCACAATCGGGATGGTTTTGCCATTGGTGCTGTTATTGCTGCTGAATGGATTGTGGGAAAACATGGTATTTTCACTATGAAAGATGTATTAAATTTAAAATAAACTTGTTTCAGGTTTAAGGTGAAATTTCAATTGGAACAACCTTAAACTTCAAACTTTAAACAAAATAATTATGACACTATATCAATGGTTTGTATTTTTCTTAATAGTACAAGTAATTCACTTTTTAGGAACTTGGAAATTATATGAAGCAGCTGGCAGAAAACGCTGGGAAGCAGCAATTCCTGTATATAATGCTATCGTTTTGATGAAAATTATTGGTCGCCCAACTTGGTGGACATTGTTGCTTTTCATCCCAATCATTAACTTGATTATGTTTCCTGTTATTTGGGTAGAAACTTTAAGAAGTTTCGGAAAACGTTCCAGTTTAGACACTTTTTTAGGAATCGCCACCTTTGGTTTATACATTTATTATATTAATTATACCCAGCAGTTAAATTACGTAACGGACAGAAGTTTGAATCCCGATAACAAAACTGCTGACACTATAAGTTCTTTGCTTTTTGCCGTTGTAGTCGCTACTATTGTGCATACTTATTTCCTTCAACCCTACACCATTCCTACTTCTTCGCTGGAAAAATCATTATTAGTAGGTGACTTTTTATTCGTGAGTAAAATAAATTACGGCGCCAGAGTTCCTATGACAACGGTTGCTTTGCCAATGGTGCACGACACAATTCCATTGCTCAAAAGAAAATCATATCTAAGTTGGCCTCAATTGCCTTATTTTAGATTGCCTGGATTCCAAAAAATTAAAAATTGCGACATCGTAGTTTTCAACTGGCCTGTTGATACCGTTTACTTTTTTAGAGACCCATCAGGAAGACACATTGATAAACCAATCGACAAGAAATCGAATTATGTAAAACGTTGCGTTGGGATTCCAGGTGATAGTTTGTCTATAAAAGACGGAATTGTCTATATCAATGGTAAAATTTTGGCTTTGCCAGAAAGAGCAAAACCTCAATATTCGTACAAAATTGCTATAGACGGAAAAACACCAATTGATTTTGAATATTTATTCAAAGATTTGGATGTAACCGATGGAGCAGGTTTTACAAGTGATAAAAGAGACACATTATACGTAACTGCGCTGCCTGAAACTAGTGTTGAAAGATTGAAAAATGTTCCTGGAATAACCTCTGTAACCAGAATTATTTCAAAAGGGGTTGAAGACGGAATTTTTCCACATATCCACAAATGGAATCGTGACAATTTTGGCCCAATATACATTCCTCAAGCTGGAAAATCGGTAGCAATAAACTTTATGACTTTGCCTTTTTATAGCCGAATAATTACCGAATACGAAAAGAACAAGCTGGAAGTTAAAGGTAGCGATATTTATATCAATGGAATAAAAACAAACACCTATACCTTCAAACAAGATTATTATTGGATGATGGGAGACAATCGTCACAACTCAGAAGATAGCCGTTATTGGGGTTATGTTCCTGCGGATCACATCGTAGGAAAACCAGTATTCATCTGGATGAGTTGGGATACCAATGGCAAAGGATTAGGTAAAATTCGTTGGGAACGTCTATTCACAACCGTTGGCGGAGATGGTCAGCCACAATCGTATTTTAAATTTTTTCTGATTGCTTTAGCTGCCTTTTTTGTGGGTGAGTATTTTTGGAAAAAAAGAAAAAGCCCCCCAACCCCCTAAGGGGGAGCTTTAGCATTTGATGGCAAACCTCTATCAAGTTAAAATGAAAAATATGTCAATTTTAGAAATGAAAATAAAATGACCCATTCCAATACTTTCGAGGAGTTCCCCCTTCGGGGGTTAGGGGGCTTATTTCACCCTACCTATTTTCCTTCGATTAGTCATTATGTTGCAATGGCTCAATCGGAAAAAATTGTGTTTGAAATGGAGGATAATTTCCAAAAACAAACCAATCGTAACCGAACTTATATTTACAGCCCAAACGGAATTCAGTTGCTGAATATTCCCGTAAAGCATTCCAAACAAATACATCAAAAAACGAAAGATATCAAAATCGAAACTGATTTTGACTGGCAAAAACAACATTTCAAATCATTGGAAGCAGCTTACAGAAGTTCTCCGTTTTTTGAATATTTTGAAGATGACATTCGTCCTATTTTCGAAAAAAAACACGATTTCTTGATGGATTTGAACTTTGAAACGATGCATTTTGTTTCTAAATGTTTGCGAATGAAATTCGAATATAAAACCACAACCGAATATTTTCACGATCTAGATTCAAATACAATTTTGGATTATAGAATTTTGACAGATGGAAAAAAAGACGGTTCCAAATTTGAACCATACACTCAGGTCTTTGGCGATAAATACGGATTTTTGAATAATTTGAGTGTTCTTGATTTGATATTTAACGAAGGGAAATACGCTTTGGATTATTTGAAAAATCAAAAATTAATTCTAAAATAAAGCAGCAAGTTATTCCATTGACAATTTTGCCATAATTGGATAATGATCAGAGTTTTCGAAATCAGAAAAACTTTCAAACCGCTTGACCGTCATTTTTTCGTCAGCAAAAATATAATCGATTCTGGCTGGATAATATCGGAATTTATAAGTCGCTCCAAAACCTTTTCCTGATTCTTCAAAACTGTCTTTTAATTTTCCTTTTATAATTCGATAAACATAAGAAAACGCACTGTTATTCATATCTCCACAAATAATTATAGGATATGGGCAGTCTTTTTTATGTTCCTTAATCATCTCGGCTTGTTGCTGTTGTTGTTTAAAAGCTTTACTTATTCTATAAAAAAGCCGTTGTGATTTCCCTTGATCGATGGCTTCAATATTATCATTTATTTCAGTAACATCGGGTGAAATCTTTATGGATTGAAGGTGCATATTATAGACTCTAATTATATCTTTTCCCTTTTTGATATCTGCAAAAACGACATTGTTATTGGAATTTTCAAAAACAATATTCCCTTGATTTATAATGGGAAATTTAGAAAAAATAGCCTGTCCAGTTTTAATTTTATTTCCTTGCATTAAAATGTATCGATGACGATACACTTTCAAATCAATATTGGCAGAATTTGAATATTCCTGTATGCACAATATATCAGGGTTTATGTCATTGATAAAAGTCAAAATTTGTGAAGGAACATCGTCCCTGTCTAACCATTTGAACACATTCAGCAAACGAACGTTATAACTCATTACCGTAAAATCTTTCTCGTTTTCGGGATACTCCTTTGCCGAAAATTTATAGAATTTATTGATAAAAGTAATCCCCATTAAAAGCACCAAACCAGACAAAATCATTCGTTTCTTGAACTGAAATCCCCAATACAGGAAAAATAACCCGTTCAAAATAAAAAACAAGGGCATAAACAAAGTAAGCACGGATAAAAGCGGAAAAAGTTTAGGTGCCAAAAAAGGTAAAACATAAGCAACAAAAGTCGATACAGTAAGCACTATATTCAAAAAAAACATCACTTTATTAAACCAAGAAAGGTTTTTCATTTTTATTAGTTTCAAGTTTCAAGTTTCAGGTTTCAAGTTGCTCAACTTGAAACCTGAAACTTGAAACAAAATTATTTTCCAGCTTTAAACAAAAATTCTTTTTCTTCTTTTGTCAGACAATCATATCCTGAACGACTTATTTTATCCAGAATTTCATCAATTTGCTGTTGCGTTTTGTCTTTGGTTATAATTTTTGAAGTAGGTTTTGCCACTGGCTTTTTATAATTTTTGTGTACCTTTTTGAATGGTGTGGAAGGGGATTTCTGAAACAAATTAACAAAAAAATCCAATAGGTTTGAAACTATTTTACTCAAATCAGTTCCGTTTTGCAATAATTTAATAAAAACAAACCCAAAAAAAGCGCCTGCCAAATGAGCTATGTGTCCTCCAGTGTTCTCTATACGAATTTGCATCAGGTCAATAACAAGAATAACAAGTGTAATGTGCCAAAGCTTCACATTACCAATGAGCAACAACCGCACATTCATCAATGGTTGATAGGTTGTTGTAGCCACTAAAATCGCCATAATTGCTGCCGATGCACCAACAATGGAAGCACTAAAATTCAAAAAATAATAACCTAAAACAAACGCAATTCCTGCAAATATTGCACTTAGAACATACAAACCCAGCAATTGTTTTTGGGAGAAAAAAGTAAGAAATAAAGTGCTTGCAAAATTCAAGACAATCATATTGAAAAATATATGACTAAATCCATCGTGAAAAAAAGCATACGTAAGCAAGGTCCAAGGTCTTGTAATAAAAATCGATGGTTCAGAAGATAATGCAATCCAATTTGGAAAATTAAAAGCTCCAACATTAAATTGGTAAAAAAATAACAATGAAACCAGAAAGCAAGCTACATTCCAATAGATTAACCTTTGGGCTATTCCACCAAATTTATATTGCATTTTCAAGTCATCTATAATACTAGCCATTTTAGATTTAAGAGTTTAGATTTTAGAGCAGCAACTGCAACCTGCCGACTGCATTCTGATTTTAATTCCAACGATTCCTGTTAAACTGGTTTTTCTTCCAAAACCACATCATTATAAAACCAGTTAATGCTCCACCAACGTGAGCAAAATGAGCTATTCCTGTACTTCCTGCACCAAAAATAGATTGTCCATTGAATCCTAAAAACAAATCGATTGCCAATATTCCCGGTACAAAATACTTCGCTTTAATTGGAATAGGAATAAAAAGTAAAGCCAACTCCGCATTTGGGAACATAAAAGCAAAAGCCGCCAATAATCCATAAATAGCTCCAGAAGCCCCTATAACAGTCCCTTTTGAAATCATAGACGCTTCTCCAATAGCGTTAAATTGTTGCTGAGTACAATGAACTCTTTCTAAAAGAGTATTGATTTCACCTGCCATCATTTTACCTTTTTCATCAAAAAGTGAGCTGTAATCTGCATTTAATAATTGATGCAATTCTGAAGTTGACAAATTCAAATTTGCCACTTGCGACAACAAAGAATGAATCTCTATATAATTGACTGCCGTATGCAACAAAGCAGCTCCCAATCCACAGGAAATATAGAAAAATAAGAATTTTTTTCCACCCCAAAAATGTTCTAATGCGCTTCCAAAGGAATACAACGCAAACATATTGAATAATATATGCGACACATTAGGAAATGGAGCGTGCATAAACATATGTGTAATGAGTTGCCAAATTCTAAAACCATCGTTTTCAGGATAATAAAGCGCAAATAAATCGTAAGATACTGGCACAAAATAGGAACCAATAAAAAAGAGAATGTTAATTATTAAAAGTTGCTTTACAACTGGTGTGATATTCATCATAGTGCAAATTTTTTGTCTAAATCTTCCACACGCATTGTGATGAAAGTAGGTTTTTGAAATGGAGAAACATTGGGGTCTTTACAGGCAAAAAGTCCGTTTACCAAGTTTTCCTGTTCTTTTTCGGTTAAATAAGTTCCTGTTTTTACCGCCAAACTTCGTGCCATAGATTTGGCAATCGTGTCATTCTGGCTGAAACTGCTTTCCGGAATTCCATCGTGCAAATCACTCAAAAGTTGTTCCAAAACCAGCGAAGCTTCACTTTCGGAAACATTGACAGGCAATCCTGAAATAACGACACTATCTTCGTTAGTTTCTTCGAAAACAAAACCGGTATTTGTCAAGGAAGGTTTTAATTCTTTGATCAAATGCATTTCTCCATTCGAAAAATACAAATGCAACGGAAACAACAATTGCTGGCTTGACGCCAAATTGACCGTGATATTCGTCAGAAATTGTTCATACAAAATGCGTTGATGTGCTCGTTGCTGATCCACGATTATCATTCCTGATTTTATTGGATTAACAATGTATTTTTTATGGATTTGGTAAGTTTTATGAACAGCTTGTTCCACATCTTCGCTATTAAACAAAGACGAAGTCACTGCCTCATTTTCGAAAGTCATCGTTTCGATTTCCTCGGAATCCTGTTTTAAACCTACATATAAACTTTCCCAATTTGCTGCCGTTTCTGGCTTTCTATAATTGACAAAATGCCTATTGGGTTTATCTTCTTCCGAAAACGGATTGAAACTGCCATCAACCTGAATCGTTGGCGTAGTTCCTTCCAAATCTTTGTAATGATATGGTGTATCCAAATTAGCATCGCGCTCAAAATCCAAAACGGGCGCCACATTAAATTGTCCCAAACTGTGTTTTATCGAAGCACGCAAAATGGCGTATAAAGCAGATTCATCATCAAATTTAATTTCTGTTTTTGTGGGGTGAATATTAATATCGATGGTGTTTGGCGGAACCGTTAAATATAAAAAATAACTTGGCTGTGCGCCATCTTTTAGCAAACCGTCGTAAGCTGCCATCACGGCATGGTGCAAATAACCGCTTTTTATAAAACGATCATTGACAAAGAAAAACTGTTCACCACGATTTTTCTTAGCAAACTCGGGTTTACAAACAAAACCCTGTATGTTCACAATTTCGGTTTCTTCATTAACGGGAACCAATTTCTCATTAGTTTTACCCGAAAAGATATTCACAATTCTTTGTCTTAAACTCGAAGGATGCAAATTGAACATTTCGCTTCCGTTGTGATAAAACGTAAAATATATTTTGGGATGTGCCAAGGCCACGCGATGAAACTCATCAATGATATGACGGTATTCCACCGTATCCGACTTCAAAAAATTGCGACGTGCGGGAATATTAAAAAATAAATTTTTGACTCCAAACGAAGTTCCTTTTGGCAAAACTGCCACATCTTGCGAGACAAATTTGCTGCCTTCAATTACAATATGCGTTCCTAGTTCTTCTTGGTCTTGTTTGGTTTTCATTTCTACGTGGGCAATCGCAGCAATCGACGCCAGTGCTTCTCCACGAAAGCCTTTGGTATGCAAAGAAAATAAATCTTCGGCTTGACGGATTTTTGAAGTTGCGTGACGCTCAAAGCACAAACGCGCATCGGTAACGCTCATTCCCTGTCCATTGTCAATGACTTGAACCAAAGATTTACCGGCATCTTTCAGAATTAATTTGATGTCATTTGCTCCAGCATCAACGGCATTTTCAAGCAATTCCTTGACTACCGAAGCTGGTCGCTGAACGACTTCTCCAGCGGCAATTTGATTGGCAACGTGATCAGGAAGTAATTGAATGATACTTGGCATTTTTTTCAGTGTTCAGTGTTCAGTAATAAGTGTTCAGTAAAAAACTGACGTGAGCAAATTTAAGTAATTTCTATTGGGATTAATACCTAAATTAATCATAAAAAACAAAAAAACCTACACTGTCAATAAAGCAGTATAGGTTTTAGATTTGTCTATTTTGTCTTTATTCTTCTATCATCTTCAAACCTTCGATTTGCAAAGGCCCCTTTGATAATAATTGTTGATTTTTTAATTGGTGACTAAAAGAAGCTTGATGTCTTAAATACGCCATTTTTATTGCCGCAATAGCAGCTTCTGTTCCTTTATTTCCGTGTTTTCCGCCACTTCGGTCAATGGATTGTTGCATCGTATTATCGGTCAAAACACAAAAAATGA
>JAEMQE010000058.1:7676-16884 GCA_022758945.1 Lentimicrobium sp.
CCACTTCGGTCAATGGATTGTTGCATCGTATTATCGGTCAAAACACAAAAAATGACAGGAATATCGGTTTCTACGTTCAAGTCTTTTATGCCTTGTGAAACTGCTTCGCAAACAAAATCAAAATGTTTAGTTTCGCCTTGAATCACACAACCAATAGCAATTACAGCATCCACATTTTGAGTTTGCAACATTTTTTTGGCGCCATAAACGAGTTCAAAACTCCCAGGAACATTCCATCGAATAATGTGTTCTGATGGCACTTCGTTGTCCAAAAGTCCTGTGACTGCTCCAAAACAAAGCGCTTCGGTTATAGTGTCATTCCATTCTGAAACAACAATCCCAAACCGAAAATTTTTCGCGTTTGGGATTGAATTTTTATCGTATTCGGATAAGTTTTTATTTATTGTTGCCATTTTATTTTAGATTGCAGATTTTAGATTGCTAAATTACGAATCTAAAATCTAAAATCTGCAATCTAAAATTATTTATTGTGCTAATCCTATCAATACATCTATTGAAGCTGCTTCCGGAGAGGCTTCAAAATTGTCTTTAATATCTGTGAAATATTTCAAGGCATCCGCTTTATTTCCTAATGCCAATGCAGTTTTTCCGGCTTTCAACAAGAAACGTGGTGTAGTAAAATCATTTTTATTGGCTTCAGCCGCTTTTACATAATTTTCCAAAGCTTCTTTTGGTTGGTTATTTTGCGAATAAGCATCACCAATTGCACCTTTTGCCAAAGCACTCAAAACGATATCATCTGATTTGAATTTGCTTAAATAGTCAATCGCTTCAGTGTATTTTCCAGTATTTAAATAGGCAATACCCGCATAATAATTGGCTAGATTTCCAGCGTCAGTTCCAGAATATTCATCGGCAATTTTTATAAAACCAAATTTCCCTTCAGAACCATTCAATGCTAATTTATATAGAGAATCGCTTGCAACTCCGTCTGTAGCTTTTTGAAAGTTTTGTTGTGCAACAAACATTTCGGTAGCGGCTTCATCTTGTTTTGGCGCAGCAACAAATTTTTGATATGTCAAATATCCAACAGTCAATAATGCAATTGCACCAACAACTCCAATAATAATTCTTTGATTTTTAGCTACAAAATTCTCAGTTTTAGATGCAGTGGCGTCCAATGTTGAAAAAACTTCTGCAGTTTTGCTATTTTTCTCCAAAACTTTTATGTCTTCGGTAACTTCTTTTCCTTCTTTTTCTTTTGCTGGTTTATATCCTCTTTTATTATAAGTAGCCATTTAAATATTTAATTTAGTGAGTGGCAAAAATATAATATTTATTCAAATCTAAAACCTCTTTTATCGATATTTTTCAATAATTTGCACCCACTTAAAAAAATTTGTCCAAAATCAGGAAGATTCCCAATACCAGCAAGCTTTACCAATGTATTTAAAAACCATTTCATTATTCAATTACAAGAACTTTTCCGAAGCAAATTTCGAATTTGTGGGCAAAATAAATTGTTTTGTGGGCAAAAACGGAATTGGAAAGACGAATGTGCTGGATGCAATCTACCATTTATCTTACGGAAAAAGTTATTTCAACCCTCAAGCCGTCCAAAATATCAAACACGGCGAAGAGTTTTTCGTCATTGACGGCGAATTTGAAATCAACGAAAGAAACGAACAAATCATTTGTAGTTTAAAAAAAGGACAGAAAAAAATATTGAAACGCAACGGAAAAATCTATGATAAATTTTCAGAACACGTTGGGTTTATTCCTTTGGTTATTATTTCTCCTGCTGACACGGATTTGATCGTTGAAGGCAGTGAAACCAGAAGGAAGTTTATGGATAGCGTCATTTCGCAATTGGATTCCCAATACTTGAAGCAACTCATTCAATATCAAAAAGTGATGAGTCAGCGCAATGCTTTATTGAAATATTTTGCAGTGAATTATGTTTTCGAAACCGATACACTTTCTATTTATAATGAGCAACTTGACACTTTTGGGAAATACATTTTCGAAAAGCGAAAAGAATTCATTGAGCAATTTATCCCTATTTTCAATACGCATCATCAAGCCATAACAGGTTCACAAGAAACGGTTCAATTGGTTTACGAAAGTCATTTATTCGAAAATGATTTACTGACACTTTTAGAGGAAAATATCAATAAAGACAGAGCTTTACATTACACCAGCGTTGGAATTCATAAAGATGATTTGTCGTTTGAAATTGATAATTATCCCATAAAGAAATTTGGCTCACAAGGCCAACAAAAATCGTTTTTAATTGCTTTAAAACTAGCACAATTCGAATTTTTAAAAACCCAAAGCGGTTTTAAACCCATTTTGCTTTTTGATGACATCTTTGATAAATTGGACGAAAGTCGGGTTTCCAAAATAATCGAAATGGTCAACAGCGATACTTTTGGACAGTTATTTATTTCAGACACACATCCGGAACGAACTGAAACCATTGTCAAATCGACTCATCAAACTTATAAAATTTTCAATCTGTAATTTTTTTTAAAATTTGTATATTTACCTGAAAACAAATTAAAATGAAACATCAAATCCTTTTGCTGCTTTTTGTAGGTTTTCTTTTTTTTGGTTGTAGCGTACAAAACACTAATAATCACGCAACAACATCTATAAATAATAGTCATCTTTTGGATTCTATTGATTATTCTTTAGTCAAAAATTGGGCGGTTTTACCCGGAAATTATCCTGATAATATAAAGAAATATTCTGTGCAGAATCCACAAGATTCAATTGATGTTTTTTATGTTTATCCTACCCTACTCGTTTCAGACAAGGATAAAAGGTGGAATGTTCCCATTGATGACAGTATTCAAAGAAATAAAGTTCTGAATGTTGCCGTTCGTTTTCAGGCTTCAGCTTGGGCAAGTTCAGGCAATTTGTATGTTCCTTATTATCAACAAGCGCATATTCGTTCCTACAATAATCTTGAAAATGGCGGTAAGACTGCACTATTGCTTGCTTATTCTGATGTAAAAGCCGCATTCGAATATTATTTAAAACATTATAATCACGGTCGAGGTATTATTCTGGCAGGTCACAGTCAGGGAAGCACGCATATTTCTTATTTATTGCGCGATTTTTTTGATGGTAAACCTTTGCAAAAACAACTCGTTGCGGCTTACATCCCCGGAGTAGGATTGGATAAAAATCAATTCAAAACCATTCCGTTTATGGAGCATCCAGACCAAATAGGAGGTTTTGTAACTTGGAATACTTTCAAAAAGAAGTTTGACAAAAACAAATACAAATGGTTCAAAGGAAAAGTTGTAATAAATCCCGTGACTTGGGACACCACAGCCTTTGCACAAAGAGAACTTCACAAAGGGTTCTTGTATTCCAATGGTAAAATGTATAAAAATAGTTTTGACACCCATACTGCTGATGGAGTAATTTGGATTTCGACACCGCATTTTCCTTATCGTTATCTTACTTTAACAATGCAAAATTATCATCCTGGAGATGTGAATTTATTTTGGGAAGACATTAAAGAAAATTCACTTTTAAGAATCAAAAGCTACCGCACGAACCAAAAAAGTTATTATTATGCAAAAGCAGAAAATAAAAATTAGATAAATTTTATTTTCTTTAACTTATTCTTTAAAAATTGCTTGTGTAAATTACTTATTTTAGCATCTTCAAATTTAAAATCAAATTACCATGAAAATTCGTTCCCTTTTCTTCATTTTATTTGCCTCAATTACGATTTTATCGTGCAATGGACAAACCTCCAAAAACATAAAAGATATTGACCCGAAGGCATTCTCCGAAAAAATAATTGCAACACCAAATGCACAAATTATCGATGTTAGAACACCTCAGGAATTCGCCGCAGGACACATTGACAATGCCTTAAATATAAATTGGCTAGGAGATGATTTTGTGGTAAATGCCGAAAAATTAGATAAAACAAAACCTGTTTTTGTCTATTGTAAAACCAACAATAGAAGTCCCTTAGCAGCTGCAAAATTAGAAGAATTAGGTTTTAAAACCATCTACGAACTGCAAGGTGGCCTCTTAAAATGGGATGCCGATGGATTCTCGAAACCTACCGATAGAATCATAGGAGTTTGCCCTCAGGAATTTGCCGAATTATTAAATACCAATAAAAAAGTATTGGTTGATTTTAATGCCAAATGGTGTGCCCCTTGTAAAAAAATGGGACCTTATCTAGATAAAATGCAAAAAGATATGGCAGAAAAAGTGGTTATCGTAAGATTAGATGCAGATGAAAATCCTACTTTGGTAAAAGAAATGAAAATCGAAGAACTTCCCACTTTAATTTTATATGAAAACAAGGTAATAAAATGGAAACATTATGGTTATATCAGTGAAGAAGATTTGAAAAAACAACTGCAATAATCAACAAAATATGCTTTCAAAAGACAGTTTACAATTTCTAGATGAATTAAAAGCCAATAACAATCGGGATTGGTTTTTGGACAATAAAAAGCGCTATGAAGTTTTCAAAAAAGACTATCAACAGTTGGTGGCTGATTTTCTGGATGCAATGAAACCGCTCGACCCTTCGCTAGAAATGCTGGAAGTCAAAAACTGTACGTTCCGAATCAATCGCGACATCCGATTTTCAAAAGACAAATCACCCTATAAAGACCATATAGGCGTTTGGTTATCCAGCGGTGCCAAAGGTAAAAATCGCTCCGGTTATTATGTTCACATTGCCAGAGCGGGCAGTTTTATAGCTGGTGGATTCTATTGTCCGGAAGCCGAAGATTTGAAAAAAGTACGAAAGGAAATTGCCTATTTTCACGAAGATTTAGAAGAAATTCTCAATAACAAAAACTTCAAAAAAGAATTTGGCGATTTTGACAGAAATGAAACTAATTTACTGAAAAATCCGCCCAGAGGCTACGAAAAAGACCATCCTGCGATAGAGTTCCTAAAGCTAAAAAGCTTCGAAACTTCCCAAAAATTTGATATAAATGAAGTGACAAAAGAAGATTTTGTTGCCAAAATGAGCAAGAAATTAATCGTTTTGAAGCCCTTGAACGATTTTATCAATCGAGCCGTAACTTCCGAAGAATAATTCAATAAATGGCAAAAAGGAAGATACTTTTTCTAGGAGAAACTTACAGAGCAGATGCCATAACCTGGATGAATGGACTTACAGCATTTGGCGACTTTGAATTTATCACTTGGGAATTAAAAACACCAAATCATACTTTTTTCAGCCGTTTTTTTCGCCTTTTAGAATTTTGTACGGGACTTTTTCAAGTCAGAAAAATAATTAAACAGCACCAACCTGATATGGTAATTGCAGAGAGAACCACAAGTTATGGTTTTCTTGCAGCAATATCAGGCGTGAAACCAATAGCAATTGCGCAACAAGGCAGAACCGATTTATGGCCCGAAAAATCGCTTTTGCTACCATTAAAAAAAATAATTCAGCACTATGCTTTCGAAAAAGCCGATTTGATTCATGCTTGGGGACCAGTGATGACCATTTCAATGAAAGCCATCCATGTCGATATGAACAAAGTTTTGGTTTTACCAAAAGGAATCGATTTGGTGAAATTTGGAAAGCAAAACACAGCGAATACTTCAAAAATTAATGCCATTGTCACTCGATCACTAACTTCTGATTATCGTCACGATATTATTTTAAAAGCTTTTTCAATCCTAAACCAAAAAGGGATTGATTTCCAACTTACTATTGTTGGCGATGGAAAAGAACTACCAAAGTTGAAGGAATTGGCAAGGAAATTAAAAATTGAAAAAAAGGTCAATTTAACAGGAAGAATTCCAAATACAAAACTACCTGAATTATTACAAAAGTCAAATATTTATCTCAGTATGCCAATAACCGAAGGGGTTTCGGCTTCTTTATTTGAAGCTATGGCGTGCAATTGTTATCCAATTGTAACTGATATTCCGGGAAATCAAAGCTGGATTAAACACCGCGAAAATGGGCAATTAATTACCATTGACAATTATAGAATGCTCGCCGAAGAAATACTTTGGGCTTTCGAAAACAAAGAATATCGAAACGCTGCCGTTTTAAAAAATAGACAATTTGTGGAAGAAAATGCAGATTACAATACTAATATGAAAATCATTGCCGACAAGTATCACGAATTAATTAACACAAAAAATAATTAATTATGTGTGGAATTAATGGAATCTTGCATTTGCAATCGCAAAAAAAAGTAGAAGAGCGCATCTTAACAAAAATGCGCGATTCTCTGGAACATCGAGGCCCTGACGACAAAGGATTATTTATTGAAAACAACATTGGCTTGGGGCATCGAAGGCTTTCAATTTTGGATGTTTCTTCGGCTGGACACCAACCTTTTCTATCGGATGATGGTCGTTATGTACTGGTTTATAATGGCGAAATATACAATTTCAGGGACTTTTATCATGAACTACGAAACAATGGATTTGACATAAAAACAAGTTCCGATACCGAAGTTTTATTAAAATTATTCGAATTGTACGGCACAAAAATGCTCAATCGCCTCAACGGAATGTTTGCTTTTGCCATTTGGGACAAAAAAGAACGAAAACTGACAGCCGTACGAGACAGAATGGGAGTTAAACCTTTGTATTATTCGTTTTACAACGAGACTTTCTATTTTGCTTCCGAACAAAAAGCACTTTTCACAGCTGGAGTTCCTTTGAAAATGGCCAAAGACGGAATGGAAGAATACATTTTCAACCGATTTGTGGCTGGTGAAAATACCTTGTATGAAAACGTAAAAAAAGTATTGCCAGGACACGTTAAGACTATTCACGAAAGTGGAAAAATAACCAATGAAAAATGGTGGGATTTAAAAGCTGAAATTCAAAACCAGCCAAAAATTCAAAATCCGGTAGAATGGTTTCGGGAAACTTTTGATGATTCCATAAAATTGCGAATGGTCAGTGATGTTCCCGTTGGTGTTTTATTAAGCGGTGGACTCGATTCTTCCTCGATTTTGGCTTCGCTAAACCAACAGAATTACAAAGACATTGAAACTTTTAATATTGGTTTCAAGGAAAAAGAACACAACGAATCACATTTAGCAAAAATAATGGCGGAGAAATTCGATTATGGATTTCACACGATGCAACTGGAAGACAATGCTCTTTTTGACAAACTGATCAGTTCTACTTATTTTCAGGACGAACCCATAATGCATTTAAGCGAACCACACATTTTGGCACTTGCACAATTGGCAAAACCATCAGTAAAAGTGTTGCTTTCTGGTGAAGGAGCTGACGAATTGATGGGTGGTTATGTAAGATACAAAGCGCTAAAATACCCGTCTTTATTGAATTCGATTGGAACAATTGGACATATGGATTATTTTACAACGAAACCACGTTATGAAAAACTGGCCCGTTATTCCCAAATCAAAGACAATGACGATTTGGTGATTTACAATGGTTCCAATATTTATCCAAATGACATTGCTAAAACTTTTGGAATTACTAATCCTCCAAAAAATGAATACAGAAAACAAATTCTGGAAGATGCAAAATCCTTGTATCCAAATAACCTGAGAAGACAAGCGCTTTATTTTGACCAACACACTTATTTATGTTCGCTACTCGACCGAAACGACCGTTGCACAATGGGCGCATCAATAGAATGCAGAGAACCTTTCTTGGATCAAAGACTCATTATTGGATTGGGTTCGTTGGAAGACAAATGGCTTTTTACGGGTAAAAAATGGAAATACATACTGAAATCAGCAATGGCATCACGTTTGCCAGGAGAAATCCTGAAATTCAAAAAAGTAGGATTGAGCGTTCCTTGGGGCGATTATTTAATAAAAAGTCCTGGATTCATTGAAGAATTAGAATCATTTTCGAAAAGTGATTTGTTCAGAATGCCCTATTTTGAACACATCAATGCACATAAACTAGTTGAGGATTTAAGAAAAGGCGACCGGAAAATGCTCCCTTACATTATGCCATTATTTATGATGCATATTTGGTTAAAAACTTATGCAAATAAATTTTAAAATTTTAGCCACGAATTACACGAATTCTCACAAATTTCTTTACCTTAAAAATTTCACTAAATCCTTTTAAATTAAGCATCAGGGTTGAAAAATCGATTTTATTTTCTTTTTATAAAAGACTAATTTATTGTGATGAGATAAGACCTGGATGAAATTAAGAATATTTAAAATTAAAAATTAGTGCTGATTCGTGTAATTTGTGGCAAACTTTTTTTGTTTAGCGGTAATAAAACCTACACAAATAAATTTTAATACTTACTTTTGGATTAAGTTTTAAACGCACTCCCATTTATGGAAATACAAAATAATTTTTCTCTAAAAAACTACAATACTTTTGGCATTGAAGCCAGCGCCAAACAATTTGTTGCCGTTCACAATGTAGCTGAATTAAAAACAGTTTTGGAACAAAACAAATCACAAAAAAAGTTTATTCTTGGCGGCGGAAGCAATATGCTTTTGACAAAAGACATCGAAGCATTAGTCATTCACGTCGATTTGAAAGGCAGAAAAATCATCAGGGAAAACGATGATTTTGTCTGGGTCGAAAGTCAGGCTGGCGAAAACTGGCACGAATTTGTGATTTGGACTATCAACCAAAACTTTGGCGGATTGGAAAATATGTCACTGATTCCAGGAAATGTGGGCACAACTCCAGTACAAAACATTGGCGCTTATGGAACTGAAATAAAGGACACTTTCGATTCCTGTGAAGCGATGACAATTGAAAATCAGCAAATGAAAACATTTACCAAAGCCGAATGTCATTTTGGTTATCGTGAAAGCGTTTTCAAAAATGAGGTCAAAGATCAATACATTATTACTTCGGTGGTTTTTAAATTGACCAAACGCAATCATAAAATTAATACTTCGTATGGCGATATTACTGCTGAATTGGCAAAAAACAATGTCGTTACTCCAACTCTAAAAGACGTGAGCAATGCCGTAATTGCCATTCGTCAAAGTAAATTGCCCGACCCAAAAGAACTGGGAAACAGTGGCAGTTTCTTTAAAAACCCCATTCTTTTAAAAACTGATTTCGAGAAAATTCACCAGAAATTTCCCGGAATGAAATACTATGAAGTTTCTGAAACCGAAGTTAAAGTTCCCGCAGGTTGGTTGATTGAACAAGCCGGATTCAAAGGAAAACGTTTTGGTGATGCGGGAATTCACAAAAATCAGGCTTTGGTTTTAGTAAATTATGGCAACGCAACAGGAAAGGAAATTCTAGATATTTC
>JAEMQE010000195.1 GCA_022758945.1 Lentimicrobium sp.
TGCATTAGTATCATTGGCTTGCAATTGAGCCACAATGTTTTTGTTGATTTCGCCGGCATAAATCATCACGACAACATCCAACATTGGTTTATCGGTAATTCTTCGTCCGTCAATCATTTGAGGAGTCAAACCAATACTTTGCGCCATTTTTGTTGCCGATTTTCCGCCTCCGTGAACCAGAATTTTATATCCTTCAATCTTGGAAAAATCTTCCTGAAACTGAGATAATTCCGTTGGATTATCGATGATGTTACCACCAATTTTTATGATTGAAAGAGGTTTTAGGTTCTGGGTTTTGGGTTTTGGACTCATTTCTACTATTTTAAAAGTCTTTTCTCTATTTTCTGTTTTCTAAAATCTTCTGCAACACTAATTGAGCGGAATAAGTTCTGTTATTGGCTTGTTCGATAACAATAGAATTTTCGCTGTCAATCACTTCGTCAGTCACAATTACATTTCTACGAACGGGTAAACAGTGCATAAATTTGGCATTGTTAGTCAGTTTCATTTTATCGGCAGAAACCGTCCAATTTGGGTCTGAATTGGTGATTTTTCCGTATTCTTTATAATTGCTCCAGTTTTTAGCATAGATAAAATCAGCATTTTCGAAAGCTTTATCTTGATCGTATTCGATTATGGAATCTTTTGTGATTTCAGGATTTAGTTCATAACCTTCGGGATGCGTAATTACAAAATCCATTTCGGTTTGTTTTTGCATCATTTCTATGAAAGAATTTGGAACAGCCTGAGGCAAAGCTCTTGGATGCGGAGCCCAAGTCAGCACCACTTTGGCTCTGTGTGGTGTTTTGTGTTCCGCCATTGTAATCGCATCAGCAAGAGATTGCATAGGATGTCCCGTAGCACTTTCCATATTGACAATTGGCACCGTGGCGTGTTTCAAAAATCCTGAAATTACCGTTTCGGCATTGTCTTTTTCTTTGTCCACCAATCCTGCAAAAGCCCTGATAGCAATGATGTCGGCGTATTGCGAAACCACTGCAGCCGCTTCTTTGATATGCTCTGACGCACCTTGATCCATAACTGCTCCATCTTCATATTCCAATGTCCAACCTTCGCTGCCAAAGTTCATCACCATCACGTTCATTCCTAAATTTAAGGCTGCTTTTTGGGTACTCAAACGAGTTCTCAAACTAGAATTAAAGAATAACATTACTAGTGTTTTGTTTTTCCCCAGTTTCTTGTTTTTAAGCGGATTCTTTTTGATTTTTAACGCTTGTTTCACCCATTTGTCGAGTGAATCTATGTTTTGTATGGATATAAAGTTCATTGTTATGTTTTTTTGGACGCTGATTAAACGGATTCACTAAAGCGAAGACGCGGATAAAAGCGGATTTGTTGCTTATATTTTTAGTTGTGTTTAAATTAAATGTTTTTTTATTTTCTATGATTTTCAAATATTTTTCTTTTAAATTCAGGTTTCTTTCCAAAGTTTAGAAGTAAACCAACTTCACAATCTGTTCCTCTTAAATAATTTAGAATTTGATTTTCAAAATCTTTTACAATACAGTCGGCAGCTTTTAATTCAAGTATAATTACATCCTCAACCAGCAAATCAGCGTAATATTCGCCTACTTCAATTCCTTTGTAGTAAACCAAAATTTTCTTTTGGGCTTCCACTTTATAACCTTTATTTTTTAATTCTAAATACAAAGAATTTTGATACACTTTCTCCAGAAAACCATGACCCAACTCATTATAAACTTCATAAAAAGTTTTAATAATCGCGTTTGTTAATTCTTCGTGTAATATTTCCATTTTACAAATCTGTTTTTATCCGTGTTTTCGCAACGCGAATCTGTGTCATCCGTGTCCCAATCTAAACAATCTTAGTAAACGCAATTTCGTTTTTTAACGCCTTCAAAATAAAATTGTCTTCCAAGCCATTGATGATCCAGGTTTCGATATTCGCTGCTTTGGCTATGGCTGCTGAATCAATTTTAGATTGCATTCCGCCGGTTCCATGAGATGATTTCGAATCTCCAATTTCTTTTTGTAAAAGTTGTAAATCAGTTACTAATTCGATGGTCTTTGGAAATTCATCTTTGAATGAAGCTTTGGTGTAGATTCCGTTGGTATTCGTGGCAATTATCAGAATGTCAACGTTCAATAAAACTGCCGTTAAAGCCGCTAATTTATCGTTATCACCAAACTGAATTTCATCCGTAGCCACGGTGTCATTTTCATTAATAATTGGAATATAACTGTTTTTGACCAAGACATTTATCGTGTTTACGATATTGAGTTTGGTTTGTTTTTTTTCAAAATCAGAATACGAAAGTAAACATTGCGAAGTATGCAAACCCAAATCACTGAAATTTTCGTGGTAAATCCGCATCAAATGAGGCTGGCCAATAGAAGCCAAAGCTTGTTTTACAAAAACATCTTTGTCGTGATTGTCTAGTTTTACAAACTGTTTTGCTGCCGCAATGGCACCAGAACTAACGATTATAAATTCGTACTCATCTTGTAAAGCGGCAATTTGCATTCCAATATCCTCAATCTTTCCTCTCGAAATATGATTGGTTTCTTTGGTGAGTGTATTGCTTCCAAGCTTTAATAATATTCTTTTTTTTGTCATTATTTATTCGTTTTGGTCAAATAGACACGGATGACACGGATTCACTTCGTGAAAACGCAGATAAAAACGGATTTTAAGGTTTAAATTCATATTATAATTGTTATCGACTGCGCTCGAACTGATCACTAAAAACTGATCACTGAACACTATCTAATTTGTCCATTTCCGTAAATATACCATTTATTAGTGACTAAATGTTGCAAACCTATTGGCCCGCGTTGGTGCAATTTGTCCGTGCTTATCGCCAATTCTCCTCCCAAACCAAATTGTCCGCCATCCGTAAATCGGGTTGAAGCATTTTGATACACTGCCGCACAATCTACTTGTCCCATAAATTGTTGGGCAATTGCGTTGTTTTTAGTAATAATTGACGCTGAATGTCCACCAGAATATTGGTTGATTTTCGCAATCGCTTCTTCGTCAGAATTTACGATTCCAATAACAATTTTATAATTTAAAAACTCTTCATACCAAATCAAATCGGATTCAATTAGAGGAACATTTGTTGCTTTTGAAAAACGTTTGTCTCCTAAAATTTCAACCTTATATTTCTGCAATTCAGCAACCAAATTAGTTGCAAAATCTTCCCAATTTTCTAAATTTGAATCTATCAAAACCTTATCCAAAGCATTACAAACTCCAATATTTGTTGTTTTTCCGTTGATGATAATGTCCAATGCTTTTTGCAAATCGGCTTCTTTGTTTACATAAACAAAGTTATTTCCGCGACCGCTGACAATCACCGGACAGGTAGCGTGTTTTTTGGTGAAAGCAATCAATTGTTCGCCGCCGCGAGGAACAATTAAATCTACTTTTTGTGTTGGTTTTTCCAAAAATGCCTGAGTTTCCTCCCGGTTATAATTCAAATATTCCACCCAATCTTTAGAAATATCATTTTCTTCGAGTGCTTGATGCCAAAGGGAAACAATTTTCAAATTCGACAACAAGGATTCTTTTCCACCTTTCAACAAGATTTTGTTTCCAGATTTGAAAGCGATTCCACCCGCTTCAACGGTTACGTCAGGTCTGGATTCGTAAATGATCATTATCGTTCCAAAAGCTGCCGTTTTGTTGATGATTTTCAACCCGTTGTCGTGATTGAAATTGAATCTTTCCACTCCAACAGGGTCTTCCTGACTTGCCAATTGTTGCATTGATAAAATCATTCCGTCAATTTTGGAATCATCCACTAACAAGCGTTTTTCCATAGCCAAATCTTCACCAGAATAATTGTTTAAATCCTGTTGATTCACCGTTTTAATGTTGGCTCTTTCTTGTTCAAGAAGTTCTGCCATTCGACTTAAAACAGCATTTCGTTTTTCTATGGATAATAATGTGTTCATTTTATTTCTTTGTTTTGGTAATCTTTGTCAAAGTTCAAAACTTTGACAAAGATTTATTTTAATTCTGCCAAAGCTTCTTTCAAAGCGATAATAAATTGATCAATTACTTCTTTTTTGATTGTCAATGGCGGCAAGATTCTCAATAAGTTTTTATTATTGGCATTCCCGGTAAAAATATGTTTTTCAATAATCAGTTTTTTACGTAATTCCGAAACATCAAAAGCAAATTCAGCGCCTAACATCAAACCTTTTCCTTTTACTTTAATCACTTCGGGAACAGCTTTGATCGCTTCCAAGAAATAGGCGTAAACGTCATTCACGTTGTCCATTAATTTCTCTTTTTCCATCACTTCAAGAACAGCAATTCCTGCGGCACAAGCGAGATGGCTTCCGCCAAAAGTGGTACCCAATAATCCGTAACTGGCTGTGAATTTTGGGGAAATCATAATTCCACCTATAGGAAATCCGTTACCCATTCCTTTGGCAAGACAGATAATATCTGCTTTAATTCCGTGATGCTGATGCGCGAAAAACTTTCCGCTTCTTCCGTAACCGGATTGTACTTCGTCCAAGATTAAAACAACGTCGTATTGTTCGCATACTTTTTCCAAAGCCTGAAAAAATTCTGTTGTTCCTTCGTCTAAGCCTCCAACACCTTGAATGCCTTCAATAATTACGCAGGTAACATCTCCTTTTTTCAATTCGGCTTCCACCAAATCAATATTATTCAACGGCAAGAAAGTAACGACTTGTTGCGCATTGATTGGTGCCACAATTTTTTTATTATCGGTAACAGCAACTGCCGCTGACGTTCGGCCGTGAAAGGAATTATCAAAAGCAATAACACGTGATTTTTCGTTGTGAAAAGAGGCTAATTTCAATGCATTTTCATTGGCTTCGGCACCAGAACTACACAAAAATAAAGTGTAATCTTCATAACCTGAAAGTTTGCCTAATTTCTCGGCCAATTCCACTTGTAAAGGATTCTGAATCGCATTGGAATAAAACCCAATATTATCCAACTGGTTTTTTAATTTGGCAACATAATCCGGTTGAGTATGACCAATGGAAATTACTCCGTGACCACCATATAAATCGAGATATTCCACACCATTTTCGTCGGTAATCGTGTAATCAAGCGCTTTTACAGGCGTGATGTTGTATAAAGGATAAACGTTGAATAAGTTCATTTTATAATTGTTTAAGGTTTAAAGTTTAATGTTTCAAGTTTGTTGAATAACCTGAAACCTGAAACTTGAAACAAATTTTTAAAATCCGCTTGGTTTCAAATGTAAACCTGTGCTTTCGTCCAAACCAAACATTAAATTCATATTCTGAATCGCTTGTCCCGAAGCACCTTTTATTAAATTATCAATGACAGAAGTTATCAATAATCGGTTTCCTTTTTTCATTAAACTAATAATGCATTTGTTCGTTTGTACCACTTGTTTCATATTGATAGCAGTGGTGGTAACGGTTACAAACGGTTGGTCTTTATAAAAAGCTTCATATTTTGCAAAAATATCATCTAAGCTTTCTTCGATAGTTGTGTATAAAGTGGCAAAAATTCCTCTGGCAAAATCACCCCTATTCGGCACAAAAATCAATTCGTTTTTATATGCCGTTTGCAATTGATTGACGCTTTGGTTTATTTCGCCCAAATGCTGATGATCGAAAGCTTTATAATGCGACATATTATTGGATCTCCAACTGAAATGTGTCGTTTCCGAAGGCGTAACTCCAGCTCCTGTACTTCCTGTTGTAGCGTTGATATGCACGTCGGTTGTCAATAAATTATGCTTAGCCAAAGGTAATAATGCGAGTTGGATTGCAGTTGCAAAACATCCCGGATTGGCTATGAATTGAGCGTTTTTAATTTCCGATTTATTTAATTCTGGTAAACCATAAACGAATGATTTTCCGTTGAAATTATGATCTTTCGTCAATCTGAAATCATTTCCTAAATCGATGATTTTGGTTACATTAGAAAACTGATTGCTTTCCAAAAATGAAATTGATTTTCCGTGTCCTAAACACAAGAAAACGACATCTACATTGGGATTCACGGTGTCGGTAAAATTCATTTCGATATGACCCAACAAATCTTGGTGTGCAAAGGAAAGAGATTTTCCCGCATTGGTTGTACTGTAAACGAAATCCAATTTTGCGTTGGGGTGAAACATCAAAATTCTGATGAGTTCCCCAGCCGTGTAACCTGAACCGCCAATTATACCTATTGAAATCATAACTTTAAATTTTTAAAACATTTTTTATTTTAAACCATTAAGAAATTTAAGGAACATTAAGCTTAATGAAACTTAAATTTCTTATTGGTTTGAAAAACAAGTAATAATTATTTACTCGTAGGTTTCATTGTTTACAGACGAAAATATGTTTTGGGCATTTCCTAAAATCTTGATAAATCCTTTGGCATCGTCTGATGTCCAAGCGTTGTTCATTTCGCCATATTGACCAAAACCGGTATTCATCAAATCATTATCAGATTCGATTCCGTCCAATGAAAAGTGATACGGTTTCAAAGAAACTGTTACCGTTCCATTTACGGTTTTTTGAGTGTCTTCCAGGAAAGTTTCGATGTTTCTCATTACAGGATCCAAAAATTGACCTTCGTGAAACAACATTCCGTACCAGTTACCCAGTTGTTCTTTCCAATATTGTTGCCATTTTCCAAGAGTGTGTTTCTCTAATAAATGGTGCGCTTTGATGATGATTAAAGGAGCTGCTGCTTCAAAACCAACTCTTCCTTTAATACCAATAATAGTGTCTCCAACGTGAATATCTCTACCAATGGCGTAAGCATTGGCCAGTTTTTCAAGGGTTACAATATTGTTGGATGGTTTGTCTTTTTTGCCATTTACGGCAACTAATTGTCCTTTCAAAAATTCCAAAGTCACTTTTTCTTCACCTTCTTTTTGTAATTGCGAAGGATAAGCTTCACTAGGAAGCGGTAATTTTGCCGTTAAGGTTTCTTTTCCTCCAATACTTGTTCCCCAAAGTCCTTTGTTGATAGAATATTGCGCTTTTTCCCAAGAATAATGTACGCCGTTTTTGGCTAAATAATCCACTTCTTCTTGTCTTGATAATTTCAAGTCACGAATAGGAGTGATGATTTCGATTTCGGGAGCGATGGTTTGGAAAATTAAATCAAAACGAATTTGGTCATTTCCTGCGCCTGTACTTCCGTGAGCGATGGCATTTGCGCCTACAGATTTGGCATATTTTATGGCTTCCATAGCTTGGAAAACACGTTCTGCGCTTACCGATAAAGGATAGGTATTGTTTTTTAATACATTTCCGAAAATCAAATATTTAATTGCTTTTTCGTAATATTTGTCCAAGATTGAGAGGTTGACATGTTTGGCGCTACCTAATTCGTAGGCTCTGTCTTCGATGGCTTGTAATTCGGCATCGTCAAATCCGCCAGTGTTTATCAATACGGTGTGAACTTCGTATCCTTTTTCGTTTTTCAAATATTTTAGACAATAGGAGGTATCTAATCCTCCGCTGTATGCTAATACTACTTTTTTCATTGTGTTTGTTTTTTTCCTCATAACAACTCTCTCAAAGAGATGGAAATTGGAAGGTTATTTTTTTAAGAATAGGGTTTGTTTTATTTCTTTTAATCTGTTCCAAATCCGGACATTAAACGGATGTTTTGGTGGGTCTTTGGGTTTTTCTTTTGGGTCGTAAAGCATTCCGGTACACAGACACATTTTGTTTTCTTTACTTTTTAGAATTTCAAAATTAGTACAGGTTTTGCAACCAGCCCAAAAGCTTGGATCCGTTGTCAATTCCGAGAAAGGAACGGGCTTGTATCCTAAATCCGAATTGATTTTCATTACCGCCAAACCAGTCGTGATTCCGAATACTTTGGCATCAGGATATTTTTTCAAAGAATAATCAAAAACGAATGATTTTATTTTTTTTGCCAAACCATGATTTCTATAATCGGGATGAACGATCAATCCTGAATGCGCCACAAACTTGCCGTGTTGCCAACTTTCGATATAGCAAAAACCAGCAAATTTCCCATCAATTAATGCGATAACGGCATCGTTTTGCTCCATCTTTTTTTGGATGTATGCAGGTGTTCTTTTGGCGATTCCGGTACCTCTTAATAAGGCTGATGATTCGATGGTTTCGCATATTTCTTGCGAATATTTATAATGTTCTTCCTGAGTTACTACGATAGAGATATTCATTTCAAGAGTTGAATTTTATGATTGTAAAAAAAACTATTTTGGGGCGTTAAAAAAACACTGCAAATGTACATTATACTGTAAAGTATAGCATAAGTTGAAGTGAAAAAAATAATATTGTTTTGTGGATTTAATAATCCAATAGATAAAGAATGTAATTTCAAAATGAGAAAAATGAATAATGAATAAAAATAAAGAAACACTTTGTTGGAAACTATAGTGATAGCATCCGTACTTCGGGAGAAGTCGTAGGTCTGTTTATCCGTGATAATGAAGTTATATGTAAACTTGGTTTATTCATTAGTGCAAATTTACGAATAATTTATTAGAACACTAAAGGTTTTTTAAATTTGTAACAAAAAAGAAAAGTATTGTTTTTTATTTCCTTACATAAGGTGGCAGTAATTTAGTAGAAACTTCTCCAAAACCAATTCGTACGCCATTGTTTTTGCAATATCCTTTAAAAATTACAGTGTCTCCGTCATTTATAAATCTGCGTTCGGAACTATCGTTAAGTTTTATTGGAGTTTTTCCTCCAAATGTCAATTCTAACATGGAACCAAAACTGTCTGGAGTTGGCCCAGAAACGGTACCTGAACCCATCATATCACCAGAATTGACACGACAACCGTTTGAAGTATGATGCGTTAATTGCTGATTCATTGACCAATACATATTTTTGACATTCGATCTTGAAACAATAGTTGGACTAGAATTTTCAGGTTGAATAGCCACTTCTAAATTAATATCGAAATTATTTTTGCCTTTTTGTTGCAAATAAGGAAGTGGTGACGGATCTTGTTTTGGCCCTTTGGTTCTGAAAGGTTCCAAGGCATCCATCGTGATAATCCAAGGAGAAATTGATGTGGCAAAATTTTTAGATAAAAAAGGACCTAGTGGTTCGTATTCCCATTTTTGAATGTCACGCGCACTCCAATCATTCAATAAAACCATCCCAAAAATATAATCTTCTGCTTCATTTATAGGAATATTTTCACCCATAACATTGACATCAGTAGTAATAAAAGCAGTTTCTAATTCGAAATCTACTAATCTAGATGGACCAAAAACAGGCGTTTTTTCTCCTTTTGGCAAGGTTTGTCCCATTGGTCGGTGAACTGGAATTCCTGAGGGAATAATCGAAGAACTTCGGCCGTGATACGCCACCGGAATATGCATCCAGTTGGGCGATAACAAATGTTCTGGGTCGCGATAAATTTTTCCAACATTGAGAGCGTGCTCTTTATTGGAAAAGAAATCAGTGTAATCGCCAATTAGAACAGGCAATTGCATTTCAATATATTTTACATTAAAGATTACAATATCTCTATGTTCTTTGTTGTCTCTAAGTTTTGGATTGGTTTCGTCAAACAATTCAGCCAAGCGATTTCGAACCAATCGCCACGTTTTTTTTCCGTCCGAAATAAAATCATTTAAGGTGTCTTGCATAAACATATCATCAGTCAACTCAATGCCTTCAAAATAATTTAACTGCTGTAAAGCTCCCATATCAATAGCGCAATCTCCAATTCGGGTTCCAATAGTAATCACATCATCTTTGGTAATAAAAACACCAAAAGGAATATTTTGAATTGGAAAATCACTATTAGCAGGCACTTCTATCCACGATTTTCTTTTAGTATTATTAGCTGATATTGGCATAATGCTGTTAATTATTTTGTTAAAAATTACTCATCAAATATATTATAATCTGACTATTTACCAAACGTTTTTTTGTATTTTTGCGAGAAATTAACTAAAATCAAAGAAATGCAACGCGACAAACAAATTTTTGACCTTATTTTAGAGGAACAAGACAGACAAATTCACGGATTAGAGCTTATTGCTTCAGAGAATTTTGTAAGTGATGAAGTAATGGAAGCAGCTGGTTCTGTTTTAACAAATAAGTACGCCGAAGGATATCCCGGAAAAAGATATTATGGAGGTTGCGAAGTAGTGGATGTTATCGAGCAAATCGCCATTGACAGAGCTAAGGAATTATTTGGCGCCGAATATGCAAATGTTCAGCCTCACTCAGGTTCTCAGGCAAATACTGCAGTTTATCACGCTTGTTTAAAACCAGGTGATACTATTTTAGGTTTCGATTTATCACACGGTGGGCACTTAACTCACGGTTCTCCGGTGAACTTTTCAGGTCGTTTATATAACCCAGTTTTTTATGGTGTTGACAAAGAAACGGGACGTTTAGATTATGATAAAATCCAAGAAATTGCTACAAAAGAACAGCCAAAATTAATTATAGCAGGTGCTTCAGCTTATTCTCGTGATATGGATTTTGAGCGTTTTAGAGTAATTGCTGATTCTGTTGGAGCGATTTTATTTGCTGATATTTCTCATCCTGCTGGTTTAATTGCCAAAGGTTTGATGAATGACCCAATTCCTCATTGTCATATTGTTTCTACAACTACACATAAAACATTACGTGGACCAAGAGGTGGTTTAATTTTGATGGGGAAAGATTTTCCAAATCCATTT
The DNA here is from genome assembly GCA_022758945.1 of Lentimicrobium sp. GTDB lineage: Bacteria > Bacteroidota > Bacteroidia > Flavobacteriales > Flavobacteriaceae > Flavobacterium. Next base: position 10,659 of record JAEMQE010000195.1, read on the forward strand.
GGTTTGACTACTCCAAAAGGTGAAATCAGAATGATGTCTTCTTTATTGGATTTAGCCGTCTTCCCAGGAAATCAAGGTGGTCCTTTGATGCATATTATTGCTGCCAAAGCTGTTGCTTTTGGAGAAGCTTTGACTGACGAATTCTTTAGATATGCTTTGCAATTGCAAAAAAATGCCAATGCAATGGCTGATGCTTTCGTAAAAAGAGGCTATGATATTATTTCTGGCGGAACCGACAATCATATGATGTTGATTGATTTGCGAAACAAAGGGATTTCAGGAAAAGATGCTGAAAATGCTTTAGTTAAAGCTGAAATTACCGTTAATAAAAATATGGTTCCCTTTGATGACAAATCTCCATTTGTAACTTCCGGAATTCGTGTTGGAACTGCCGCTATCACCACTCGTGGTTTGGTAGAAGAAGATATGGAAACTATTGTTGCCTTGATTGATAAAGTTTTATCAGATCATACTAATGAAGATATTATCGAAGAAGTGGCCAATGAAGTAAACGAAATGATGAGCGAAAGAGCCATCTTCGTTTTCTAAGCGGTACTTTTTTAACATATAAATTTCACTAATTTTTATCAATTTTTTGGTTGTGAATTAGTGAAATTTGTGTTTTAAAGCCTGTCAGAAGCCTACAATCTAATACTTTATTTTGTGATTTTGGAGTTGCAAGTAATGCTAGTTGACCCTACAAAAAAACCTTAAATTAACCTTATATATTTACTAATTATTTCTACTTTTATCTATACCCAAATGCGTAATTTACTTTCAATATCTTTGTTACTGTTTTGCTTAACAAATTTATTTGCTCAAAATACATTAAAAGCAATAATTAAGAACGAAAAAACAAAAGAACCGCTTGCCAATGTTTCAGTTGTTAGTTCACAAAACAATTCAAATTCTGATGAATATGGAAATGTAACCATCGAAAATATTCCAAGCGGTAAACAAACCGTCGTTTTCAGCTTAATTGGTTACCGAAAGAAAGAAAAAACTTTTGAATTTATTCCAAATGGAACCATAGAAATATTTCTTGAGCCAATTGAAGAAGAATTAGATGAAGTTAAAATTACATCTTCAACAAGAAGTAGCAGAACTATCAAAAATATTCCAACACGGATTGAAGCAATTGCAGCAGGAGAATTAGATGAAAAATCTACAATGGAGCCAGGTAATATAAAAATGTTACTCACCGAAAGTACAGGAATTCAAACGCAGCAAACGTCTCAAGTTTCGGGAAGTGCAAGCATACGGATTCAAGGTTTAGACGGAAAATATACTCAACTTTTGCAAGATGGTTTTCCCTTATATTCGGGTTTTGCAAGCGGTTTGAGTATTCTTCAAATACCACCTTTAAATTTAAAACGTGTTGAAGTTATTAAGGGTTCAACATCTACACTTTATGGTGGTGGTGCAATTGCGGGATTGATAAACTTGATTACAAAAGAGCCAATTGATAAGAGAGAAATTTCTTTTTTAGCAAATATCAATCAAACACAAGCATTAGACTTAAGCGGTTTTTATGCTGAAAAATACAAGAAATCAGGCGTTACAATTTATGCTTCAAGTAATTCACAAAAAGCAACGGATGTGAATAGTGATGGCTTTTCAGACATTCCAAAATTCGAAAGATATACTATAAACTCAAAATTCTTCTATTATCCCAACGAAAAAACAACATTTAGTCTTGGTGTAAACGCCGGATTTGAAAACCGGATAGGTGGCGATATGCAGGTAATCGACAACAAATCTGATGCAATACATTCTTTTTTTGAGAGAAATAACAGTAATCGATATTCGACACAAGCAAAATTTGAAAAAATATTTGACAATAATAATATTTTGACAATAAAAAATAGTATTGGATATTTTAATCGAATAATAGAAAAACAAACGTATAATTTTGAAGGACAACAACTAGCCACTTTTACAGAAGCGAACTATCTGATTCCAAATGAAAAATCAGAGTGGAATTTGTGAGCGAATTTAGTTTCGGATAATTTCAAGCAAATGAATTTAGTGGCTGACAAATTAGATTATTACAATGCTGCTTTTGGAGCCTTTGTTCAAAATAATCTTATTATTAGTGAAAAATTTATATTAGAAAGTGGTTTACGTTTAGATATTACAGATAGAGGTAATGGTTTTTTCTTACCTCGTATGTCCTTATTATATAAAATTAACGAAAAATTATCGTCAAGATTTGGAGGCGGTTTAGGTTATAAATTACCAACTATTTTTTCCGAAGAAACTGAAGAAAAATCATTTGAAAATATTAATTCACTTGATTTTTCAAAAGTCACTCCTGAAAAATCTGTTGGATTAAATGCCGATGTTAACTATAAAACAATCATTTTTGACGAAGTATATTTTGCTATTAATCAAATGTTTTTTTACACTATTATTCAAGATCCTTTAGTTCTTAATCCAGTTCCAATGTCTTCGAATTTCGCATTTGAAAATGCCAATGGAAACCTACAAACAAAAGGTTTTGAAACTAACGTTAAGCTGCGTTTTGAGGATATTTCTTGTTACATTGGCTACACTTACATTGATGCGCAACGAAATTTTGATTCTACTACAACTGTAAATCCATTAACGGCAAAACACCGAATAAACGCAAACGTAATGTATGAATGGGAAGAAAAATTACGAATAGCTTATGAAGTATTTTATGTTGGAAGTCAGTATCTAACCAATAATGAAAAAGTTAGGGATTATTGGGTTATGGGAGTTTCTGGAGAATATAAATTCAAATATTTTAGTTTGTTTTTGAACCTCGAGAACTTTTTGGATAGCCGACAATCAAGATTTGAAAATATGTATTCTGGCTCAATTCAAAATCCACAATTTAGAGAAGTTTACACCCCAACTGATGGATTTATCTTGAATGGGGGAATGAAAATAAGATTATGAACACAGCGTAAACGTAGGTAATACAAATGATAACTCGAGCATAGTTTTATATTGAATTCGTGTTTTTAGCCTGTCAAAATTTAGCGTTGTTCCTCTTTATTTTGTAATTTCGAAAGATAATTAGACAATTAAAATAACAAAGAAATGAGAATAGAAACAGAAATGAAATTGGGATTCAAAGATGTGATGATTAGACCCAAACGATCCACATTAAAGAGCCGTTCTCATGTCAGCTTAGAAAGAGAATTCAGATTTTTGCATAGTAGTACTGTTTGGACGGGAGTTCCTATTATGGCAGCCAATATGGATACGGTAGGCACCTTTGAAATGGCAAAAGCTTTGGCCGAGGACAAACTTTTCACCGCGATTCACAAACATTATTCCGTTCAAGAATGGAATGATTTTTTACGTGATTTAGCACCAGAAATGTATAATTATATTGCCATAAGTACCGGAACCGGAAAAGAGGATTCCAAAAAAATAGCTCAGATTTTCGAAGCCAATCCGTTATTGAAATTCATTTGTATTGATGTTGCCAATGGCTATTCGGAGCATTTTGTGAATTTTGTGCAACAAACCCGCAAGCAATATCCTGATAAAGTGATTATTGCAGGAAATGTGGTTACTGGTGAAATGGTCGAAGAATTATTATTGGCTGGAGCCGATATTATTAAGGTAGGAATTGGACCTGGCTCTGTTTGTACAACTAGAGTAAAAACGGGTGTGGGTTATCCTCAACTTTCAGCTATTATCGAATGTGCCGATGCAGCTCACGGACTTGGCGGGCAAATTATTAGCGATGGTGGTTGCAAAACTCCGGGCGATGTTGCAAAAGCCTTTGGAGCAGGAGCCGATTTTGTAATGCTTGGAGGAATGTTGGCTGGTCACAAGGAAAGTGGTGGCGAATTGATAGAAATTAATGGCGAAAAATTCAAACAATTTTATGGAATGAGTTCTACTACAGCGATGGAAAAACACGTGGGAGGCGTTGCCGAATACAGAGCTAGTGAAGGTAAAACGGTTCAAGTTCCTTTTAGAGGTGATGTTGGAATTACTTTGAAAGACATTCTTGGTGGTTTGCGAAGTGCTTGTACGTATGTTGGCGCTTCCAGATTAAAAGAATTGACCAAAAGAACGACTTTTATTAGAGTTTCAGAACAGGAGAACACGGTTTATACAAAATAAATTCAATAAAGTCTATATTTTTTATGCCAAAATGGATTTTGAAATTGTGCCAAAAGAAGATATAGGAATTGGAAAAGAAAATGTAATTTAGTTTGCTATTTTATTTGATTGAAACAAGAAAGAGTCCCGCAATGCAGGACTCTTTCTTTAAAAATAACTTTAATTCGAGTTTAAACCAGTTCTTCTTCTTTTTTAAATTCTGAAACTAATTTTTTCTGCATATCAAAAGAAACGGACTCGTAATGATCGAACTTCGCTGTAAATCTGGCTCTTCCCTGAGTTATAGATCGTAAGTCACTACCAAATTCCTGCATTTCTGCAAAAGGTAGAAAGGCAGTAATCACAGTAAATTGTCCTTCGGCATTCATACTTTCAACCGAAGCTCTGTGGGTTTGAATATTACTCATAATTGCACCGGTAAGTTCCTCCGGACCATGAATTATAATATGATAAAATGGTTCTAATAATTGTGGATCTGCTTTTACGAAGTTTTCTTTGAACGCCATCATTCCAGCAGTTTTAAAGGCCAAATCATTACTGTCAACGGGGTGCATTTTTCCATCATATAAAATAACCCTGACATCTCTCACATAAGAACCAGTTAACGGCCCTTTATTCATTTTTTCCATAATTCCTTTTAAAATAGAAGGATGAAAACGGGTGTCAATAGCACCACCAACAATACAATTATAATAAATTAATTTTCCACCCCAAGCCAAATCAATTTCTTCTTTTCCTCTAATATTGTACCCTTTTGGCTCATCCATTCCATCGTACCAAGGTTCGATTTTCATTGCTACTTCGGCAAATTGTCCAGAACCACCCGATTGTTTTTTGTGACGGTAGGTGATTTCGGCACTTTTTTGAATGGTTTCACGATACGGTATTTTTGGATTGCGAAACTCCACCGATAATTTATATTGTTTTTCTAATTTCCATTTAATAATAGCTAAATGCAATTCGCCATGGCAATGAATAATCGTCTGATTTAATTCTGGCGAAACTTCAATGCTAATGGTTGGATCTTCTTCCACCAATTGATGCAAAGCAACAGATAATTTTTCTTCTTCGCCTTTTTTCGTGCCTTCAACGGCTATAGATAAAGTAGAATTTGGGAATATTATAGGTTCAATTTCAATGTGTTTTCCCTTTTCGTGTAGTGTATTATTAATATGTGTGTCTTTTAATTTTAAAGTAGCACCAATATCTCCAGCTAATAATTCATTGACTTGAGTTCGTTTGCTTCCTTCCACTTCATACAATTGGTTGATTCTTTCAATCTGTCCTGTATTTTCATTGGTTAATTCATCTCCAACTTTAATTTTACCCGAAAGTACCTTAAAGAAACTTAAATCGCCAATATGTGGTTCCGATAGGTTTTTATAAATAAATATGGCTGTTGGTCCCTTCTCGCTGCATTCAATTGCTGCACCATCAATGGTTTTCTGTTTTGGCATTTCAAAAGCAGATGGACATACATTATCAATAAATCCCATAATTCTGCCGCTGCCCATATTTTTCTTGGCAGAAACGCAAAATACTGGGAAAATTTCATGTTTTATAAGGGAATGATGCAATCCTAATTTCATTTCATCTTCATTCAATTCTCCTTTTTCGAAATAAAGTTCCATTAAATATTCATCATTTCCAGCAATAGTTTCAATTAATTCCTGATGCAAACGATTGGCTTTTTCCGTTTCGTTTTCAGGAATGGATGCTTTTTCCGGTTTGCCCCCGGTTTTTGGATATTTATACATGACCATATTCAAAACATCAATAATGGCATCAAATTCAGGGCCTTGATTTAAAGGATATTGAACCACAACCACGCTTTGTCCAAAATGATCTTTGGCTTCTTGTATCGTTTTGTCAAAGTCTGATTTTTCATTGTCCAATTGGTTTACGGCTAATAATATGGGTAATTTATAATCATTTGCGTATTTCCAGATAATATCGGTTCCAACTTCAACACCCATCGAGGCATTTAATAACATAAGACC
>JAEMQE010000158.1 GCA_022758945.1 Lentimicrobium sp.
CCAAACCCCCGAAGGGGGAATGAAAGGTAAAAAATAATAGATAATTAGCAGTAAATAATAGATTAACAAATTCCAGACTCGGCTCCCTCTCCTTCGGAGAGGGCCGGGGTGAGGATAAAAAATTAAAAATGGAAGAAAAAAAATTAGACCTCAATTCGATTATTGGTTTCGTATTGATTTTTGGAATCTTGATTTGGATTATGTACCAAAACAAGCCTTCTGAAGCAACTATTGCAGCTGAAAAAGCCAAGAAAGAATTAGTCGCTAAAGAAAACGCAAATAAAGCAGTTGCTACTCAATCAGCAGCAACTCCTGCAGTAGTTGTGGCTGGAGATTCCACACAATTGGCTCAAGCGCAAAAAACGCTTGGTAGTTTTGCTTATTCTGCAACACTTCCTTCTGCAAAAAATGATTTTACCACTATTGAAAACGAATTGGTAAAACTAAAAATCGCCAATAAAGGAGGTTATATTGTTGAAGCCACTTTAAAAAGTTTCGAGAAATTCAAGAAGGGTTCAGGACAATTAGTTGAATTGATAAAAGACAATAATGCCAATTTGAATATTCAATTGCAAACTAATGATAATCGTACTTTAAATACAAAAGACCTTTATTTTGAACCTACTTTGACAAAAGTAGGAGCAGACCAAATCCTTTCAATGAAATTGAAAGCGGGTGCCAATGAATATTTGGAATACAAATACATTTTGAAACCTAATGATTATATGGTGGGTTTTGATCTTCGTTCTCAAGGCTTGAATAAAGTTTTGAATACAGCCAAACCATTGGGTTTAGAGTGGAGTTTAAAAACCTACAGAAACGAGAAAAGTATTTCTTATGAAGATCGATATACTGATATTCGTTATGAATATGAAGATGGAAAAGAAAATAGTACAGGACTAGGAAAAGATGCAGAGGACACACCTATAAAAGTGAGTTTTATTGCGTTTAAACAGCATTTTTTCTCTACAATATTATTGACTGACAAACCTTTTGAAACGTCAAAACTGCATTCTACCAAATTAGTTGCTGATGAAACAATTGATACCGTTTTTACCAAACAATTGAAAGCAAATGTTCCTTTAGCTTTTAGTAATGGAGAAATTGATTATAAAATGAGTTGGTATTTTGGGCCATCAGATTATAAAACATTGAAGCATTATGATAAAAATCTAGAAAAAATTATTCCATTAGGTTGGGGAATTTTTGGATGGATTAATAAATTTATTTTTATTCCATTATTTGGGTTTTTAAGTAACACAATAGGTCTTTCGTTAGGAATTGCAATCATTATTTTTACTATTTTGATTAAAATTGCAATGTCGCCTATTACGTTTAAATCATTTTTGTCTCAAGCCAAAATGAAAGTATTGCGTCCTGAAATCACTGAATTAGGTGAAAAATACAAAAAGGATGCAATGAAAAAACAGCAAGAAACAATGAAATTGTACAACAAAGCTGGGGTAAATCCTATGGCAGGTTGTATTCCGGCATTGATTCAAATTCCATTTATGTATGCTTCATTCCAATTTTTTCCATCAGCTTTTGAGTTGAGACAAAAAAGTTTCCTTTGGGCAGATGATTTATCTTCATTTGATGCGGTTGTTAAACTTCCATTTCATATTCCATTATATGGAGATCATATTAGTTTATTTCCAATTTTAGCTGCAATTGCGATTTTCTTCTATATGAAAATGACTTCAGGCGACCAGCAAATGGCGGCGCCTCAACAAGAAGGAATGCCAGATATGACAAAAATGATGAAATATATGATTTATATTTCGCCTGTAATGATGTTGATATTCTTCAATAGTTATGGTGCCGGATTGAGTTTGTATAACTTTATTTCGAATTTGATTACTATTGGAATCATGATTGTCATCAAAAGATATTTCATTGACAGCGACAAAATTCACGCTCAAATTCAGGAGAACAAATTGAAAGAGCCCAAAAAACAAGGTAAATTCCAACAGAAACTTCAAGAAGTTATGGAACAGGCCGAAGCTCAAAAAGCAAAAGACAAAAAGAAATAGTTTTAAATGAATCCCGATTATTTCGGGATTTTTTTTATTGAAATAATTTTTGCGCTTAAAATTCGTTTTGAATAAATAGATAATTATGAATTGCCACTTACAATTAGGTTATCCTAAATAAACACCAATAAATAAGGTAATACCATATAGGACTTCTGATAAATAAAATTTACATATATGAAAGCATTTTATAAAAAAGGTATACTCGTTTTGATTTTTTTGAATGTTTTTTGCATTCAAGCACAAAATGATTTCAACAAACTGGATGATAAAGGCAACAAACATGGACTTTGGAAAGGAAATTATGAAGACACCAAAAACCCAAAATACGAAGGAACTTTTGAGCACGGAAAGGAAGTTGGCGTTTTTACTTTCTTTGATAATACCAAAACTAAAATTGTCATTGCCACACGGGAATTCAATCCCAAAGACAATTCGGCTTACACTATTTTTTACGACCAACTCAAGAATAAAGTGAGCGAAGGCAAAGTAGTCAATAAATTATATGAAGGGCAATGGAAATATTATCATAAAGCCTCAAAAGTGGTTATGACTATCGAAAATTATAGCAAAGGAAATCTAGAAGGTTTGCGTTCTGTTTTTTATCCAAACGGTAAAATCGCGGAAGAAATGACCTATAAAAACAACCTGAAAAACGGTCCTTATAAACGATATACTGAATCTGGAATCATCATCGAAGAATCCAATTACAAGAACAATGAATTTGATGGTTTGGCCATTTTTAGAGATCCAGATGACGGAAATATTGTTTCAAAAGGGAAATTTACCAATGGGAAAAAAACTGGAATTTGGCAGTTTTTTAATAAAGGAAAATTGGTAAAAGAAATGAATATGAGTTTTCCGCAAAGCACTTCAAAAACCAAAAAGAGTTAAGGGTTTGATTTTAAAATTTTACCGCAAAGGCTCAAAGAAATGTTTGTTTCTAATTATTTAAAGGATACAAAGCTGGAAAATCTTCGATTTCCAAAATAATTACACAAATAATATGTGCTGAAAATATAATATTTTCTTCTTTGAGACCTTAGATCTTAAAATTAATAAAGAAAACTTTGCGACTCTTTGCGGTAAAATTTTATTGCTTTAATTATACGCCAATCCTTCCGTAAATCTTTGTAACTTTGCAGCCTTATAAAATTATAATTATTTCAAAATGAAACGTGTAGTTGTAGGGCTTTCAGGTGGTGTAGATTCGAGTGTTGCAGCGTATTTATTGCAGCAGCAAGGCTATGAAGTCATAGGTCTTTTTATGAAAAATTGGCACGACGATTCCGTTACGATTTCTAATGATTGTCCTTGGCTCGAAGACAGCAACGATGCTTTGTTGGTTGCTGAAAAATTGGGAATTCCTTTTCAAACTGTTGATTTAAGTGAAGAATACAAAGAAAAAATCGTTGATTATATGTTCAACGAATATGAAAAAGGACGAACTCCAAATCCCGATGTGCTTTGTAACCGCGAAATAAAATTCGATGTTTTTATGAAAATCGCTTTAAGTCTTGGCGCTGATTATGTGGCAACAGGGCATTATTGCCGAAAAGGAGAAATCGAAGTTAACGGAGAAAAAGTCTATCAACTTTTGGCTGGAGCCGACAACAACAAAGACCAATCTTATTTTCTTTGTCAATTATCACAAGAACAATTGGCGAAATCCTTGTTTCCAATAGGTGAATTGACCAAACCTCAAGTACGCGAAATCGCTGCCGAAATGGAATTGGTTACAGCAGAAAAGAAGGATTCACAAGGCTTGTGTTTCATTGGAAAAGTGCGATTGCCAGAATTCTTGCAACAAAAATTACAACCCAAAGACGGATTAATTTTTCAAATTGATGCAACCAATCCCGTTTATACTTTAGAAAAAGACAACAATCTTTCTGGTGAGGAAGAACTAGCTTTTGACGCAAAAAAAATCGAATATACTCCAGAAATGGGAAAAGTAGTTGGCAAACATCAAGGCGCACATTATTTCACAACAGGACAACGAAAAGGACTCAACGTGGGCGGAACAACGGACCCTTTGTTCATCATTTCCACCAATGTTGTGACCAATACTATTTACACTGGATTAAGTAGTCAACATCCTGGATTATTTAAAAAAGCTTTGTTCATAGAGAAATCCGAAGTGCATTGGATTCGTAAGGATTTGGCTTTAGCCAAAGGTGAAACAATGGAAGTAATGGCAAGAATTCGGTACCGTCAACCTTTGCAAAAAGCGACTTTACATCAATTTGAAAACGGAATGTACGTTGCTTTCAAAGAACCACAATCCGCCATTACTGAAGGACAATTTGTGGCTTGGTATTTAGAGGATGAATTAGTTGGTTCGGGAGTTATTTCTTAGATTCGTATTTTATTTCCAAATATTTATGAAAAAAATAGTCCTTTTTCTTTTTTTAGTATCAAGTTTTATTGGCTTTTCACAAGAAGACGCTTGGGTGTATTTTAAAGACAAGCCAAATTCTGCAGTTTATTTTGCCACTCCAACATTGATGCTCACACAAAGAGCTTTAGACAGACGAACTGCTCAAGGAATTGCCTTAGACATCAAAGATGTTCCCATTTATCAATCTTATATTGATGAAATTACTGCATCAACAGGAATTACAGTTATGGCCAAATCAAAATGGCTGAATTGTCTTCACATTCGTGGTTCGCAAGCTGATATTAATGCATTAAAGTTATTGTATTCAGTTCTTCGTGTCGATTTTGCGGATAAGAGTTTGAATATTTCAGGCAAAAAAACGACAGCAAAACTTAAATTTAAACCAGTAAACAAAGTTTTGGAAACAGCAGTGAATTTCAATTATGGAACATCTGCCAATCAAATTCAAATGCTGAACGGACATTTATTGCATCAATTAAATTATACGGGTTCCGGAAAAATAATTGCCGTTTTAGACGCCGGTTTTCCTGGAGTGAATACAGCACAACCTTTTCAAAGATTGTTTGCCAATAATTCAATTCTTGGCGGATATGACTATGTGAATAAAAACGCCAATTTTTATACCGGAAATTCACACGGAACGCTCGTGCTTTCTACAATGGGGGGGTTTACAGACGGACAATTAGTAGGGACAGCACCAGACGCACAGTATTATTTATTCATTACCGAAGATACAGCCTCAGAAAATCCGGTTGAAGAATCGAATTGGGTAGAAGCTGCTGAAGAAGCCGATAGGTTGGGGGTTGATATTATCACTTCTTCTTTGGGATATTTTGGTTATGACAATCCCGCTTATGGACATACTTATGCTGATATGACAGGGAATTTAGCTTTTGCTTCACAAGGTGCCAATATTGCTTTTAGCAAAGGTATTTTTGTTGTTGCAAGTGCCGGAAATGAAGGCGCAACCACTGAACCACACGTTGGAGTTCCTGCCGAAGCCTTAAATGTTTTGGGAATTGGAGCCGTAAAACCAGATAGAACTTATGCGTCATTTAGTTCTATAGGACCAAGTTTTGACGGTCGTGTAAAACCGGATGTTATGGCTCAAGGAAATCTGGTTGTTTTGTCAGATACAGCCGGGAATATTTCAACTGGAAGTGGAACTTCATTTTCTTGTCCGATAACGGCCGGAATGGTAGCTTGTTTATGGCAAGCATTACCAGGAAAAACTAATGCTCAAATCAAACAATTAATCACACAGTCGGCAGATAGGTTTTCTGTGCCAACGGCGCAATACGGTTATGGAATTCCCGATTTTAATCTGGCTTTATCCAATGGATTATCAGTTAGCGCATTTTCGAAAAATGATTTTATAGTTTATCCAAATCCTACGAGTGATTCTATTTCTATAACTTTACCCGAAGGCTTAGAATCAAAAACGATTGCAATTTATAACGTTTTGGGACAAAAAGTTTTGGATAAAAACATATCCACTCAATCGTCAACTATTTCATTGAAATCCTTGAATAGCGGAATGTATTTCTACAAAATTGAATCAAATGGTTTTTCCAAAAGCGGAAAAATTATCAAACAGTAATTTTCAAGTATTCAATGAATAAAATCATCCAACTTTTCAATATTAAATACCCAATTATTCAAGGTGGAATGATTTGGAATTCTGGTTATAAATTAGCAAGTGCAGTCAGCAATGCCGGTGGTTTGGGATTGATTGGTGCCGGTTCGATGTATCCTGAAGTTTTGCGGGAACACATTCAGAAATGCAAAAAAGCGACTGATAAACCTTTTGGAGTGAACGTTCCGATGTTGTATCCCAACATCGAGGAAATAATGAAAATTATTGTCGATGAAGACGTGAAAATTGTTTTTACATCGGCAGGAAATCCAAAAACATGGACTTCATTTTTAAAAGGAGAAGGAATAACCGTAGTTCACGTGGTAAGTAGTTCTGTTTTTGCATTGAAAGCACAAGACGCAGGAGTTGATGCCGTCGTTGCCGAAGGATTTGAAGCCGGAGGACACAACGGAAGAGAAGAAACCACCACTTTTACCTTGATTCCAATGGTGAAAGAAAAAATAAAAATTCCATTAATTGCTGCCGGAGGAATTGCAAACGGTCGAGGAATGCTAGCCGCAATGGTTCTTGGAGCTGATGGTGTACAAGTTGGAAGTCGTTTTGCAGCTTCTGTTGAATCATCGGCACACGAAAATTTCAAAAACAAAATTATTGAAACCAGAGAAGGCGAGACTCAAGTTACTTTGAAGGAATTGGCGCCTGTTCGACTAATAAAAAATAAATTTTACGAAGACGTACAGAATTTATATTCAAAATGTCCAACGAAAGAAGAATTATCTGGTCTTTTGGGCAGAGCAAGAGCAAAACACGGAATGTTTGAAGGTGATTTGGATGAAGGTGAACTCGAAATTGGCCAAATTGCAGGATTAATTCATGAGATAAAACCAGCCTCCGAAATTATTAAGGAAATGATTGCAGACTTTGAATTGGCTAAAAATGATATTGTAAAATGCACTTTCTAGCTTCTAATTTTATTACTTTTGGCTGCGCACTAATTTTATAAATGATGACAAAAATTAAAATAATTATTGTTTTGGCTTTTCTTGCTTTGGGATTGCATCAATCTTACGGTCAAACCTACAAATTCAGTACTTCTGGTTTGAGTGTATTGGAAAAAGACCAAAAAGGAAATTGGGGAAAATGGTCTGACTTAGCTTTGGTCAATATTTTAGTAAAATTGGATACAGATAAAAGCAGGATTATTGTGTATTCCGAAGCTATTCAGGTGTTTGAAATCGTTGATTATATTCCTTTAGAAGAGAACGAATCAGATAGTGTTTACTCTTTTACCTGCAAAGATAACAATGGTGAAGATTGCACCCTTTCGATAATTACCCGAAAAAAACAAGACAATCGCAAGCAGCTTTACATCAATTATGAGGATAGAATTATACTCTACAATATCTTCAATTACAAATAATATTTAGAGGTTAAATTATGATTAATTTTAACCATTAAATCCCTTCTTGATTAAGTTTCTATAAATTAAATCTGTATTTTTGTACCTATAAAAAGTATATTATGAAAAAGTTTTTGTTTTTGTTGTCATTTGTTGTAATTACTAGCCTTCAAGCGCAACAACGTCCCAAATTAGTAGTTGGAATTGTAGTAGATCAAATGAAAATGGAGTATTTATATCGTTTTTCGGACGATTTTTCTCCAAATGGTTTCAAGCGTTTGATGAGCAAAGGATTTGTTTTTCACAATGCCAATTTTAATTATATGCCAACTTATACTGGTCCTGGTCACGCTTCTATTTATACTGGAACAACGCCATCTATAAACGGAATTGTTGGAAACGAATGGTATAGTCGAAAGTTAGGAAAATCAACTTATTGTACTGATGATGATTCAGTTAAAACAGTTGGCGAAGGAAGCGATAAAGAAGGAGCAATGTCTCCAAAAAACCTTCAAAGCACTACCATTACTGACGAATTGCGATTGGGAACCAATTTCAAAGGAAAAGTAATTGGGATGAGTTTAAAAGATAGTGGAGCGATTTTGCCAGCGGGACATTTTGCCAATTGGGCTTTTTGGTACAGTAGCACGGGTGCTTTTATTTCGAGTACTTTCTATGGTTCTAAACTTCCGGATTGGGTAACCGAATTCAATAATCAAAAAAACTATTTGACTTATATCAATAATGGTTGGAGTTTGTTGAAACCTGCAGCAGATTATAACGAAAGTTGGCCAGACGATAATCCTTATGAAGGCAAATTATACAATTGTGACAAACCTGTTTTTCCATACAACCTCAAAGCAATGTATGATAAAAATGATGCGGGAATTTTGAGAGCTGTGCCTTTTGGAAACAATTTATTGGCTGATTTTGCTAAAAAAGCTATCGAAAAAGAAGAATTAGGAAAAGATGATATCACCGATTTTTTGACGATAAGTTTTTCTTCTACCGATTATGTGGGACATATTTTAGGGCCAAGATCTATGGAATTACAAGATACTTACTTGCGTTTGGATTTGACTATTGCTGACCTTTTGGATTATTTAGATAAAACCGTTGGCAAGGATAATTATTTGCTTTTCTTGACATCAGATCACGCTTGTGCAGAAAATGCTAATTATTTGAAAGACAACAAATATGCTGTTAAGAATTTAGATACTAAAGAAATCACGAAATCTTTGAAAAACTTTTCAAGAGAAACTTATGGTGAAGATTTAGTAACTAATTTTTCTAATTTCAATCTGTTTTTCAATAAAGAAATCATCAAGTCTAAAGGATTAGACCTGGTTAAAGTAAAACAAGCGTTCAAAGATTATTTGATGACGCAGGAACAAGTAAAAAGAGTTTATACCGAAGAAGAGATTTTGGCCTCTACAGGGAATGATTATTACCTGAATTTCATTGCCAAAGGATATGATCCAACCCAAAACGGCGATATGGTTGTGCTGGACAAACCCGGATATATTCAATATGGACCAACGGGTTCTTCTCACGGAACGCCTTATGCTTATGACACGCACGCTCCTTTACTTTTCTATGGTTGGAAAATAAAACCCGGAGAAAGTTTTGATAAAAAAGAAATAACCCAGATTGCGCCAACACTAGCTCTTAAACTAAAAATTGAAATGCCTAACGGCACGGAAAGCAAGGTTTTGACGGAGATTTTGGGGGAGAAGTAGAGTTTTTAAAGTGCAATAATTTTAAGATTTGACAACTTTTTAAAAGTTGTCAAATCTACCACAATTCCTCAAAAGAAATCCCATTTCATTTTTCATTGAAATGGGATTTCTTATTTTATAGAAAATGGAAGTTTTACTTATTTTACAAGAACAGCATCTTCAATAAGAATGTCGTATTTATAGCCTGAGCCTAAATCTTTATTTAAAACAACTTTACCTTTTAAAGTCACAATTTCATCCACTTTTACTTTTTCTAAAGAAGTAATTGTAATATCATTGAATCCGTTAAGACTTGTTCCGTCTTGCAAGTGAATCCAGTTTTTATTCATAATTTCAGGCATAAATTTCACTACTTTTCCAGTCAAGATAACGGTTTTACCTGCTAATTTATCTTTTGTTGAAAACAAATCAAAGATTGAAATTCCGCCTTTGGCCAATGTAATTCCTTTTGATAATTGAGTAGAAGAGGTTAATTTTTTAGGATCTATTGCAGTTTCTGTTGCAGCAGGAGGATTTGGGTCTGTCAATCCTTCAACAAAGAAAACGGAGTCAAAAGTTCTTTTTAAATCTTTGCTTTCAAATTTCTTCATTTCCATTCCGCCTTCATAGGTGTAGGTTTTTCCAACTTTAACATCAGATTTCGGAACAGCAATCCAAAATTCTTTATCACCTTCAGTTACCAATAAATAGTTGTAAGCATTTGCATTTAAAACCTCTTTAACTGTAACTTTATGTGAATTTGTGTTTTCCTTAACCACCTGCTCAGGTTTTAGGGTTTCGGTCTTTTCGTTGTTGGGTTTACATTGAACCAAAACTAATAGCGCTACTATACTTGCTGCGCTCCAAATTAATATCTTTTTCATTTTTATAGTATTTATTTTTCGGAGTAAAAATAAGTAAATTTTATTCTAATAAATATGATAAATCTCACTTAAAAAAAGAATTATTGATTTGTTGAAAATGTGTTCTAAATAAAAATCCTATTTCATTTTTTAGATTTGACAACTTTTTAAAAGTTGTCAAATCTGTAGATTAAAAAAAATCCCATTTCATTTTTATTGAAATGGGATTTGAAATTTATTAGACTGTTGCTGTTTCTACTGGCAACGGAATTTGATTTTTAAGTAAATCTTCAAAAGATTCTCGAGCTCGTATCAAATGACCTTGGCCATTTTGCCATAAAACTTCGGCGGGTTTGTATCTTGAATTGTAGTTCGATGCCATCGAGAAGCAATAGGCTCCAGCATTTCTGAAACTTAAAATATCGCCTTCATTGATTTCAGAGATTCTGCGGTTGTTTGCAAAAGTATCTGTTTCACAAATATATCCTACAACGGAGTAGAAACGTTCTTTTCCTTTTGGGTGCGAAATGTTTTCGATATGATGTTGTGAACCGTAAAACATTGGTCGAATCAAGTGATTAAAACCGCTGTCAATGCCTGCAAATACTGTCGAAGTAGTTTGTTTTACTACATTTACTTTTGCCAAGAAATAACCTGCTTCGCTTACTAAGAATTTTCCTGGTTCGAAAATCAATGTCAAATCTTTTCCGTATTCAGCACAAAAAGAATTGAATCTTTTGGATAATTTTTTTCCTAATTCTTCAATGTCAGTTTCGATATCGTCTTTTTTGTAAGGAACTTTAAATCCGCTTCCAAAGTCAAGAAATTCAAGTTCTTTGAAGTTTTTGGCCACGTCGAATAAGATTTCGGCAGCATACAAAAACACTTCAATATCCAGAATATCTGATCCTGTGTGCATGTGAATTCCCACGATGTGCATTTTTGTATTTTCCACAATTCGCAACAAATGTGGCAATTGATGGATTGAAATTCCAAATTTACTATCGATATGACCTACAGAAATATTAGTATTTCCACCAGCCATTACGTGAGGATTGATACGAATACAAACAGGAACGTTTGGATATTTTGTTCCAAATTGCTCCAATATCGACAAGTTATCAATATTGATTTGAACTCCCATTGCGGATACTTCCTCGATTTCTTCGAGAGAAACTCCATTTGGAGTAAAAAATATTTGTTCAGGAGAATATCCTGCGTGAAGTCCTAATTGCACTTCCTGAATGGAAACCGCATCTAAACAAGAACCCATTTCTCTCAATAATTTGAGAATGGCTATGTTTGACAAGGCTTTCATTGCATAATTGATACGCAACTTTTCGACTTTCGAAAAAGCATTTGTTAATCTTTTATATTGGGATTGGATTTTGTCGGCATCATAAACATATAACGGACTTCCAAATTGTTCTGCTAGTTGTACTAAATCTTTTGATTGCATAGTGAAACATTTTTGGCAAATTTATTATTCTTTATTGGTTCACACAAGAGGAAAATTTAAAATTAACAAAATATAACAAAATGTTTCAAAAATAACATTAGTTACCATTTTAAAAGTTTATTTTAACTAAAAAAGCCCTTGAAAATTATTTCTCAAAGGCTTTTTAAAATGCTTATTATCTATTACAGACTTGGCAAATCGCCATTACCTTTTGTTGGTAAATTAGTGTAACCCATCAAATAATTATCGACTTCTCTTGCGGCTTCACGACCTTCAGAGATTGCCCAAACAATTAACGATTGTCCTCTTCTCATATCACCAGCGGTGAAGATATGAGGAACATTAGTTTGATAATTGGTAGCAAAATAATTGTTGCGAGCATCAATTTTTATACCTAATTGGTCACTCAACGTTTTTTCTGGACCTGTAAATCCAAGAGCTAACAAAGCCAAATCACAAGGCCAGATTTTCTCAGAACCTTCTTTTTCGATAAGTTCTGGTCTTTGTCCTGGTTTTAGTTTCCATTCTACTTCAACGGTTTTCAAACCTACTAATTCTCCTTTTTCATTGGCAATAAATTCTTTGGTATTGATTAACCAGTTTCTTCCGCAACCTTCTTCGTGAGAAGAGGAGGTTTTTAGTTGCAAAGGCCAAAAAGGCCAAGGTGTAGATTCGCTTCTTCCAACGGGTGGTTTTGGCATAATTTCAAAATTGGTAACGGATAATGCTCCGTGTCTGTTGGAAGTTCCCACACAGTCAGAGCCAGTATCTCCACCGCCAATAACGATTACGTTTTTACCAGTTGCCTTAACTTGGTTTTCAATTTTTTCACCATACAAAACTTTAGTTTGTTGTGACAAGAAATCCATCGCCTGAACAACACCTTTACTGTCGGCACCTTTTGTTGGTAAGCCTCTTCTTTCGGTTGCGCCACCGCATAAAATGATAGAATCAAAACTATTCAATTCTTCGATACTGTAATTAACGCCAACGTTTACATTGGTTTTAAAAACAATTCCTTCGGCTTCTAGAATAGCAACACGTCTGTCAATAATCCCTTTTTCTAATTTGAAATTTGGAATTCCGTAACGCAATAATCCGCCTATAGCGTTGTCTCTTTCGAAAACTGTAACGGTATGTCCGGCACGATTTAATTGTTGTGCAGCTGCTAAACCTGCAGGGCCAGATCCAATAACTGCAATAGTTTTACCAGTTCTAACTTCTGGTGGTTGTGGTTTTATCCATCCTTCGGCAAAACCTCTTTCTATAATGCTTTTTTCAATATTTTCAATTGCTACTGGGTCTTTTATAATTCCCAAAACACAAGATTTTTCACAAGGTGCAGGACATAAACGACCTGTAAACTCTGGAAAATTATTTGTTGATTGCAAAATATCCAATGCACTTTGCCATTCTTCCTGATGCACCATATCGTTAAAATCTGGAATCAAATTTCCCAATGGACATGCGCTGTGACAAAAAGGAATGCCACAATCCATACATCTTGAACCTTGTTCTTTGATTTTATCTTTTGCTAATGGAATTGTAAACTCATTATAGTTTGAAACTCGTTCCAGAACAACTACATTACTTTCGTCAGCTCTATTATATTCTTTAAATCCGCCTATTTTGCCCATAACTATTGTGCTATTAGTTCTTCTAATTCTTTTTCTTTCGCAATTCGCAATAATGCTTTTTTGTATTCTGTTGGCATCACTTTGATAAAATGCTTTTGTTGATTTTCCCAATCTGCAAGGATTCTTTTTGCCAAAGGACTATTGGTGTACATCGAATGATTTCGAATCAAACGTTTCAATTTTGTCAAGTCATCCTCTTCCAAAGTTTCAAATTCGACCATTTCCATATTACAAACTCTGCTATCGAACTGTTTTTTATCATCAAAAACATAAGCAATTCCACCGCTCATACCTGCAGCAAAATTTCTACCGGTTTTTCCAAGAACAACTACAGTTCCACCAGTCATATATTCGCAGCCGTGATCTCCGATTCCTTCGACAACCGCTGTTGCGCCTGAATTTCTAACGCAAAAACGTTCTCCGGCAATACCATTTATATAGGCTTCACCAGTAATGGCGCCATAAAGAGCAACATTACCAACGATAATATTTTCTTCAGGCTTGAAAGTTGCAGTAGGAGGAACTTTGATAATCAATTTTCCGCCAGAAAGCCCTTTTCCTAAATAATCATTACAGTTTCCGTGAATTTTATAGGATAATCCATTGGTTGCAAATGCGCCAAAACTTTGTCCTGCCGAACCTTCAAAATCGACTAATATGGTATCTTCAGGTAAACCTTGGGCTCCATAGATTTTCGAAATTTCATTACTCAAAATTGCGCCAACAGCACGGTCTGTGTTTTTAATTTTAAATGTAACTCTTGTTCTTTCTTTTCTGTAAATCGAAGGAAGAGCTGCTTTTATAATATCAAAATCTAAAACGTGTTCTAATTCGTGATCTTGTGTTGTAGTATTATGATTTGGTACAAAATTAGCTTTTTCAGGTTTATAAAGGATAGTAGATAAATCTAATCCACTAGCTTTATAATGTTTAATAGCTTTGTTGACATTCAATTTTTGTGATTGTCCCACCATTTCTTTCAATGTTCTAAATCCTAGTTGTGCCATTATTTGTCTCAACTCTTCAGCAATAAAATACATAAAGTTGATAACGTGCTCTGGTGTTCCTTTGAAATTTTTTCTTAATTCTGGGTCTTGAGTGGCAATACCAACTGGACACGTATTCAAGTGACAAGCTCTCATCATAATACATCCCGAAGCTACTAATGGTGCAGTTGCAAACCCAAATTCTTCTGCTCCAAGCAAGGCAGCGATGGCTACATCACGACCTGTTTTCAACTGACCATCACATTCTAAAACAACACGACTTCTTAAATCATTTAAGATTAAGGTTTGTTGTGCTTCGGCAAGTCCAAGTTCCCAAGGAATTCCGGTATGTTGTAGTGAAGTTAGAGGTGCAGCACCAGTTCCTCCGTCGTATCCTGAAATCAAAATCACATCAGCTTTTGCTTTAGCAACACCAGCTGCGATGGTTCCAACACCAACTTCTGAAACTAATTTTACGTTAATTCGAGCTTCACGATTGGCATTTTTTAAATCAAAAATTAATTGTGATAAATCTTCGATTGAATAAATATCGTGATGCGGCGGAGGAGAAATAAGTCCAACATAAGGAGTTGAATTTCTTACTTTGGCAATCCAAGGATATACTTTTTCCCCAGGTAATTGTCCACCTTCTCCAGGTTTTGCACCTTGAGCCATTTTTATTTGAATCTCACGGGCATTGGTCAAATAGTTGATAGAAACACCAAATCTTCCCGAAGCAACTTGTTTGATAGCGCTATTTCTAGAATCACCATTTAAGTCTTTCTGAAAACGTTTTGGATCTTCTCCACCTTCTCCAGAATTACTTTTTCCGCCAATTCTGTTCATCGCAATAGCTAAATTCTCATGAGCTTCTAAACTGATAGAACCATAAGACATTGCGCCGGTTTTAAATCTTTTAACTATTTCTGTCCAAGGTTCTACTTCATCAATTGAAATAGGATCTAGATTATTAAATTCGAATAACCCTCTGATGGTCATAAGATTTTTGCTTTGGTCATTGACCATATTAGCATATTCCTTATAGCTTTCAGGACTGTTTAATCTTACCGCTTGCTGCAATTTTGCAATTGTGGTTGGGTTAAACATGTGTTTTTCCCCATTTCGTCTCCATCTGTAAATTCCTCCAATTTCTAATGGTAATAAACTGGCTACTTTTGAATTTGGAAACGCTTTTTGGTATCTTTTTTTGATTTCTTTTTCGACTTCCATTAATCCAATTCCTTCGATTCTGGATGGAGTATTTGGAAAATATTTAGAAGTGAATGTTTTATTTAATCCTAAAATTTCAAAAATTTGAGCAGATCTATAAGAATGTAAAGTAGAAATACCAATTTTGTTCATGATTTTCAGGATTCCTTTTGCAATTGCCTTGTTGAAGTTTTTAATCGCATAATCTGCATTTACATTGGTGATTACACCTTTGTCAACTTGGTCACGAATAATTTCGTTTACCATATATGGATTAATCGCACTTGCACCATAACCAAATAATAGCGCAAAATGATGTGGCTCGCGAGGTTCAGCAGATTCGATAAGGATTCCGAATTTCGAACGAACTTTAAGCGTATTTAGCGAATGGTGAATGTAAGAACAGGCTAATAACATTGGGATTGGCGCCATTTTTTCATTTACGCCTCTATCAGAAAGGATGACGATATTGCAACCTTCATTGACCGCTTTGAAAGTAGCAGCTATACATTTTTCTAAAGCTCTTTCTAAACCGTTAACTCCTTTTTCTATTTCGTATAATGTAGAAATGGTTACTGATTTGAAATCGGAATGGTTTACGTTTCTAATTTTATCTAAATCTTCGTTTGAAATAACGGGATTATGAATTTTTAATTTCTTGCAATGTTTTGGAACAATATCAAAAATGTTGTAATCACCACCAATTGCTAAACTGATATCGGTAATGATTTCTTCACGAATACCGTCCAAAGGAGGATTAGTAACTTGAGCAAATAACTGTTTGAAATAGTTGTATAAAAGTTGCGGTTGGTCAGATAAAATAGCTAATGGAGTGTCATTACCCATGGAACTAATGGCTTCTGCACCATCTTTTCCCATAGGGCTAATAATGGTTTTCAAATCTTCAATTGTGTATCCAAACAATCTCTGTCGGGTTTGAAAATCTATGTTTTCAACAGGAATAGCATTGTCAGTATAAGGAATCTGTGCAAGGTGCAACATATTTTCATCTAACCATTTCTTGTAAGGATATTTCGTAACGACAGAAGTTTTCACTTCATCATCTTCAATAATTCGTCCTTCGTTCATATCAACTAAGAACATTTTTCCTGGTTCTAATCGACCATGCTTCACTACATCTTCGGGTTTTATGTCAAGAACACCAATTTCTGAAGACATAATCACAAAACCACCTTTTGTAAGCGTATAGCGTGACGGTCTCAAACCATTTCTATCTAATAAAGCGCCAATTATGTTTCCATCAGTAAAAGGAATTGAAGCTGGTCCATCCCAAGGTTCCATAAT
>JAEMQE010000063.1 GCA_022758945.1 Lentimicrobium sp.
TCGCTTGATAATGGAATTATAAAACAATGGTAAAATAGCTTAAATAGGGCTTCAATCGAGATGTTGCATTAGAAGTAACATTTGTTACAAATTGAGATTATAAAAGAATTACTTTTGTATCAATAAATTTTTATAAATGGAAATATCTCAATTAATAGGATATATTTTAGCGGTTTTTACAGGGATTACTCTCGGAATGTTGGGTAGCGGTGGGTCCATACTTACGGTTCCTATTTTAGTTTATGTGATGGGAATTGAACCAACATTGGCCACAGCTTATTCTTTATTTGTAATTGGCACAACCTCATTAGTAGGCGGAATTCACAAAGCCAAACAAAAATTAGTTGATTTCAACAAGGTTGTTTTATTTGGTATTCCGGCAGTAATTTCGGTTTTTATTACAAGAAAAATTCTTGTTCCCAGAATTCCGGATATTATTTTTTCTACCGATAGTTTCACTTTGAGTAAGTCAATTTTGATTATGATAGTTTTTGCCATTGTAATGATTTTTGCCTCGGTTAGAATGATAAAGCCTTTGAAAGAAAGAGTTGTCACTGATGGTGAAAATCTCAATTATTATAAAATTGCTTTACTGGGAATTACTATTGGACTTATTTCTGGATTTGTTGGAGCCGGAGGAGGATTTTTAATTGTTCCTACTTTATTGTTTTTTGTTAAAACTCCAATGAAAATGGCAGTTGGAACATCACTTTTTATTGTTTCTTCTCAATCGCTAATAGGGTTTATGGGAGATATAATGAGTGATCAAATCATTGATTGGGAGTTATTGCAACGCTTTACAATAGCATCAATAATTGGAATTTTTATTGGAAGTATCCTATCTAAAAAAGTGGAAGACGAAAAACTTAAAACTGGTTTTGGCTGGTTTGTGCTTTCAATGGGAATTTACATCATCATAAAAGAACTTTTTATATCATAATAATTTACTAAATTGTTGTATGTAAAATGGTTATAATTAAAAAAATAAATAAATTTACATAATAAATACACTTTGAAAAATGAAAATTAAACAAATTTATACAGGTTGTTTAGCACAGGGTGCCTATTATATAGAGAGTAAAGGAGAAGTTGCCATCATAGATCCATTACGAGAAGTGCAACCCTATATTGATAAAGCCAATAAAAATAACGCAAAAATTAAATACATTTTTGAGACTCATTTTCACGCCGATTTTGTTAGTGGCCACGTTACTTTAGCACAAAAAACAGGAGCTCCAATAATATTTGGACCAACGGCCAATCCTAGTTTCGAGGCGCATATAGCCACTGATGGTGAAGTTTTTCAATTGGGAGAAATTATAATAACTGTTTTGCATACGCCTGGTCACACATTAGAAAGTGTTTGCTATCTTCTGAAAGATAAAAATGGCAAGGATTACGCACTTTTTAGCGGTGATACTTTATTTTTGGGAGATGTTGGTCGTCCCGATTTAGCCCAAAAAGCAGCGGATATGAGTCAAGAGCAATTGGCTGGAATTTTATATGATAGTTTGCGAAACAAGGTGATGACTTTGGCAGATGATGTAATTGTTTATCCCGCTCACGGCGCAGGAAGTGCTTGTGGAAAAAATTTAAGCAAGGAAACCATTGGTTCTATTGGCGAGCAAAAAAGAATAAATTATGCGCTTCGTGCCAATATGACAAAAGAAGAATTTATTAAGGAAGTTACGGATGGTTTATTGCCTCCGCCAGCATATTTCCCGATGAATGTGAAACTTAATAAAGAAGGGTATGAAAATATTGAAGACATCATTAGTGAAGCCAAAGCTTATGATGCCCAAACCTTTGAATTAGTCGCGAATGAAATTGATACCGTAATTCTTGACGTACGTCATCAGGATGATTTTGCCAAAGGGCATATTCCAAAATCCATTTTTATAGGCATCGATGGAGATTTTGCTCCTTGGGTTGGAGCTTTAATTCCAGACATTAAACAGCCTATACTCTTGGTAACATCAGTAGGCAGAGAAGAGGAAAGTATCACACGATTGGCAAGAGTAGGTTATGATAATACCTTAGGTTACTTGAAAGGCGGATTTGATACATGGAAAAATGCCGGACTGGAATATGATACCGTCAGTTCAGTTTCAGCTGAAACTTTAGAGGAAATAATGGAAGAGAAAGTTCCAGTTTTTGATGTTAGAAAAGAAAACGAATATATAGCTGAGCATATTGTCGATGTTCCGTCAACGCCTTTGGATTTTATTAATGACCATTTAGCCGAATTTCCAAAAGAAGAAGAATTTTATTTGCACTGTGCCGGTGGATATCGTTCCATGATTGCGGCTTCAATACTAAAAGCAAGAGGCTATCATAATGTAATTAATGTGATAGGCGGATTTGATGCCATTAAAAAAACTGCCATTAAAACGACAAATTATGTTTGTCCAACAACATTGAAATAAAATGAAAAATATATTATTTACAAATTGGCATTTAATGCGTTGGGCACGATTAGCTTTTGCAGTGTTTTTGTTTGTTCAGGCTTATACAACTCACGAGTGGTTTTTTATAGCTTTTGGTTTATTTTTTCTATTTCAAGTGATTTTCAATTTAGGCTGTGGGCCAAATGGCTGCGCAGTTCCAAACAATAAATATTCTAAAAAATGAGTACTAGTTTTGAAAATATTATCAAATCGGAAAAACCAGTTTTGATTGATTTTTCTGCCGATTGGTGTGGTCCTTGCAAAATGTTGGCTCCAATTTTAAAACAGGTAAAAGATAGCTTAGGTGACCGAATTACCATACTGAAAATTGATGTGGACAAGAATCAGGCATTAGCAGCAAAATATCAGGTTCGTGGAGTTCCTACAATGGTTTTATACCAAAACGGAAAACAATTGTGGCGTCAATCCGGAGTTTTGAGCAAAGAAGAAATTTTAAAAACGATATTAGAAAAAAGCAACTAATGACTAAAAAAGCAATAATTATAACAGGAATAGGAATAGTTGTTGGAGCAATTGGAGGATATCTTTACTATTTTTACGTAGGTTGCGCTTCAGGTACTTGTGCCATAACATCAAAACCTTTGAATAGCACTTTGTATGGTGCTGTGATGGGTGGTCTAATATTTAATATGTTTATAAAATCACCAAAAAAATCTTAACATTTTAACCAATTTAAATTTAAATATCATGAAAAAAAACATGGGTTCCACAGACAAAATTATCCGTATTCTAATTGCAATTGTAATTGGAGTTTTGTATTACACCAAAACTATTGATGGTACAGTAGCATTAGTTTTAGGTGCTTTAGCCATTATTTTTGTGCTTACAAGTTTTATTAGTTTTTGTCCATTGTATCTACCATTTGGTTTGTCAACCCGTAAGAAAGAGTAGTTTTGGCAAACAAAAAATACTCTATTGGTTTGTGTGAAAATAAATTGGATCAACAGTATTGGGATGCTAAATATAAAAATAATGCTACTGGATGGGATTTGGGCAAAGTTTCGCCTCCAATAAAAACTTATATTGATACTTTAGAAGATAAAAATCAAAGTATTTTAATTCCAGGCTGCGGTAATTCGTATGAAGCTGAATATCTGTTGAGTCAAGGTTTTACTAACATTACCCTGATAGATATTGCGCCAACATTGGTGAAAAGCCTTCAAGAAAAATTCAAAGATTATCCTACTATTAAAATAATTTTAGGTGATTTTTTTGAGCATCAAGGAAAATATGATTTGATTTTTGAGCAAACTTTTTTCTGTGCATTGCTACCAGCAATACGTGAAAATTATGTATCTAAAATGCATCAACTTTTATCCAATAATGGCAAATTAGTTGGTTTACTGTTTAATAGAGTATTTGAAGGAGGTCCGCCTTTTGGAGGAAACAAAGTGGAATATGAACAGCTATTTACATCCGATTTTACTATTTTAAAAATGGATTTGTGTTCTAATTCAATAGCTCCTAGAGCAAACACAGAATTGTTTATTGAACTTCAAAAAATAAACAAATAATATTTTTTAATTGAGCGCAGTCAAAAATCAGCTTTGAATTTTGACTGCGCTCAATTTTGGTTTAGACCATTTATAAGCTAAAATTGTTTTAGAAAAGACAGTATATTTCAATCAAAATATTTAATTCTAGCACTTAGAAATTTTTTTAAATAATCTGTATGTAATGTAACAATTGTCACACATAACTACTGCTTTTAAATATAATTTTGCCCTCATTAAAAAATCAAATTAGAATTCGAAAGAATGCAATATTTAAATAAAAAAATGGAAAATAATACAATAGTAAAAGAAGTTTGTCCCACATCTACCCAAGAATTAATAATAAGAGGATATTTGCTACTTGACATTAGAGAAAGTAATGAAGTTGAAAATCTTGCTTTCGATGTTGCTAAATTAATTCATATTCCAATAAGTGAATTGGAAGAAAGATATCTTGAAATCCCTAAAAATGAAAAAATTATAGTTGTTTGTCAAACAGGTGAAAGAAGTTGGAGAGCTGTTGACTTTTTGCAAAAAATGGGATACACAAATCTTATAAACATGAAAAAAGGTCTCGATAAATGGGTTCAAAAAGGATTTCCAACCATTGGAGATTCTTCTGCAATTCCTGAACATGTTTGTTGTGGAGGGTCTCATTCACATTGTTAGTTTTTTAATATGTAATTAATTGCTTTAGAATATTTTATAACTTAAATTTTTAAAAAATCAACCTAATGGATGACATGATTTTTTATGATAGATTGCAATTTGCATTTACTATCACATTTCACTACATATTTCCTCAATTAACCATGGGATTATCATTATTGATAGTTTACTTTAAATGGAAATTTCTACGTACTCAAATTGAAAAATACAACAATGCTGCAAAATTTTTCATGAAAATTTTTGCTGTGAATTTCACTATTGGTGTTGTTACTGGAATTCCTATGGAATTTCAATTTGGAACTAACTGGGCTAAATTTTCTGAACTTACCGGAGGAATTATTGGTCAAACCTTGGCGATGGAAGGTTTGTTCTCTTTCTTTTTAGAATCCTCATTCTTAGCACTTTTTATTTTTGGTGAAAAGTTAATGGGACAAAAATTGCATTTTCTTACTGGCTTTTTAGTGTTTTTAGGATCTTGGGCTAGTGGTTATCTTATTCTTGCTACCAATTCTTGGATGCAACATCCTGTTGGTTATGAGATTTTAGAAAATGGAAAGTATGTGTTAAATAATTTTTCGGCATTATTTAGCAATCCTTGGCTTATACCAGCTTTTTTACACAATCAATTTGCATCATTGGTTACATCCTCGTTTGTTGTCGCAAGTATTGGTGCCTTTTATATTCTTAGAAATAAACAAGTAGAATATGGTAAGCTATTTTTAAAAACAGGAGTAGTCTTTGGACTTATTTCAAGCATAATTGTTGCTTTTCCAACGGGAGATTGGAATGCTAAAAATGTGGTGAAACATCAACCGGCATCATTTGCCGCAATGGAAGGGATTTTTAAAACAGAGAAAGCAGGCTCAGAAATTATACTTATTGGACAACCCAATACGGTAGAAAAAAAATTGGACAATAAAATTGCAGTTCCAAATATTCTTAGTTTTTTGACCTATCAAAAATGGAATAAACAAATTGCAGGAATGGATCAATTTAAAAAGGAAGAATTACCTACGAATATACCAGCACTTTATTATGCCTATCATATCATGGTTGGTTTGGGGACAGTTTTTATTGGCATTATGGGATTAGCGCTTTTCTTTTTATGGAGAAAAAAATTATATACATTTAAACCCTTGCTTTGGGCAATCATGTTTTTAGTACCTTTTCCCTATATAGCAAATCTTACGGGCTGGTATGTTGCTGAATTAGGAAGACAACCTTACTTAGTTTATGGATTATTAAAAACAAGTGAAGGGGTTTCTCCAACAGTTTCCTCAGGGAATACTTTATTCACTTTATTGGGTTTTGTTGCCTTATATATGTTACTGGGTTTATTGTTTTTAGTATTAGTTGGTAAAACTATTCATGTAGGTCCTACGCCTCAAAATCAAAAAAATTAAATTATGGAAGTGTTTTGGTATATATTAATAGCAATTGTCTTAGCTGTTTTTTTTATTTTAGATGGCTATGATTTTGGAGCAGGTATTATTCATTTGTTTTTTGCAAAAACAGAAAAAGATAAAGAAGTCATAACAAAGTCTGCAGGTTTATTTTGGGATTCTAACGAAGTTTGGCTAGTGGCTGGAGGCGGGATGCTATTTATGGCTTTCCCAACATTTTACGCCTCAGTTTTTAGTGGTTTTTATCTTCCGTTGATAATTGTTTTATGGCTCATGGTTTTTAGAGCCATCGGCTTAGAATTTAGAAGCCATTTTCATTATCAAATGTGGAAAGATATTTGGGATGCATCTTTTGGGGTTTCTAGTTTATTATTAGCATTATTTTTTGGCATTGCTCTTGGAAATATTGTTAGAGGAGTCAATTTAGGGTCTGTTCAAAACGGAATAGCTACCCAAGAATCGCATTTCTTTTTCTTACCATTATGGAATAGCAGTTTTAGTCCATTGACAGATCAACCTGGAGTTATAGATTGGTTTACTATTATTATTGGAATTATTTCAGTAATAACTTTAGCAAT
Source organism: Lentimicrobium sp. (assembly GCA_022758945.1). Classification (GTDB taxonomy): domain Bacteria; phylum Bacteroidota; class Bacteroidia; order Flavobacteriales; family Flavobacteriaceae; genus Flavobacterium. The sequence goes on from JAEMQE010000063.1 coordinate 6,612, forward strand.
TCACGGAGCTAATTGGATTATTTTAAAAACGAATGCTTCAATTAACGAGCAACTAAGAACACTGATTTTTAAGCTAAATATAGTATTGGCCATTTTAACAGTATTTTCTTTAATTGTTTGGCAAGTAGTTAAACCAAACTCTTTAGATAACTTTTTTGATAAGCCTTATTTAGTAGTTTTTCCAATTATTTATTTTACAGGTTTGATAGGATTGTTTTTTATTAAAAAATTTAAAAAGGAAAATCAAGGTTTTATTTTTTCAACTTTGTTGATTTTAGGAGGAATTACATCTTCTTTAGCTTCATTATTTCCTGTTATTTTGCCATCAACAAATAAAATAAACGAATCACTGACAATTTATAATATGGCTGCTGAAGAATATGGATTATCAGTTGCGTTGATTTGGGGAATTATTGGTGTAATTTTAATAGGTATTTATTTCATCGTCCAAAAGAAATTAATGGCAGAAAAAATAGATAAAATGGATTATCATTAATTCCCTCAAATAGTATGACTGACACTTTAATTTCTTTAATTAGTATTTATGTAGGAATAATTGGGGCTAATTTAACTGGATTTATTTTCAAAAGGTTTTCGTTTGGTACTATTGGTAATACTATAGCCGGTGTTTTTGGTAGTATTTTTTTAATAAAATTGTTTGGTCGTTTCGGTTTTGACGCCATCTCGATCATGCGATCAGGAAAAGTAAATAGTATTCTTTTTAGTATTAATGCTATTGTTTCCTTTATTGGAGGAGGATTAGCTGTTATTTTACTAAAAAGTCTAAAGAATAAAATGAATAAATAGAATTTAAATAAAAGTTTTTAACTTATAGATATGAAAGATTTCTGGAATGAACGTTATGCAAATGAAGATTATGCTTACGGAATTGAACCTAATGTTTTTTTTAAAACACAATTAGAAGTTTTGCCTAAAGGGAAAATTTTATTTCCAGCAGAAGGAGAAGGACGAAATGCAGTTTATGCTGCCCAAAATGATTTTGAAGTTTATGCTTTTGATAGTAGCAAAGAGGGAAAAATTAAAGCCGAAAAGTTGGCAAAACATAAAAATGTTTCTCTAAAATATTCCATTTCTTCGATTGAAGATATAGACTATCCACAAGGTTTTTTTGATGGTATCGTTTTGATTTTTGCTCATTTTCCAGCCAAACCTAGAAAGGAATTTCATAAAAAAATGCTCACTTATTTGAAGCCAAATGGATTCGTCATTTTCGAAGCATTTAGCAAAGAACAAATCAATAATACTTCGGGAGGCCCATCAAATATTGAGATGTTGATTTCTGAAGAAGAAATTAAAACAGAATTTCCAGAAATAAATTTTACAATGTTAGAAACTGTTGAAGTGTTTTTAGATGAAGGTCCTTTTCATCAAGGAAAAGCTTCAGTTGTTCGATTTATTGGAACAAAAAATATGTTATGATTCTAAAACGAAAAGATTACTTATTTGTTTCGATTCAATTTATCTTGTTTTTTTGTTTCATTTTTGATTTTGGTTGGCCAATGAATTTTAGTTTGCCAATGCAAAACATTGGACTTTTCATTGCTGTTTTTGGTGGAATAATTATCACCTTGGCTTTATTGCAACTCAATAAAAATCTTTCTCCTTTTCCTACACCAAAAGAAAGCGCTTCTTTATTGCAAAACGGATTGTATAAATATATGCGACATCCTATTTACACTGGGATTATAGTTTTATTTTCAGGCTATAGTGTATTCCAAAATTCAGTTTACAAACTATTAATTTCAGTTTTATTAGTGATTTTATTTTATTTGAAATCCAATTATGAAGAGCAACGGTTATCGCAAAAATTCCCAGATTATAAAGGTTACAAAGATAAAACGGGCAGGTTTTTTCCACGAATTTAATGTTAAAAAACAACTGTAAATCAACTTATTGACTTTGTGTAACAAATGTTACCAACCGCACTATATCGATATATTATTTTTGACAAATTAAATTTTATAATATGTCAAAAGTAGTAGTAATAGGAGCTGGAATTGCGGGTCATACAGCAGCAGCTCATTTAAGGCGCGAGTTATCAAAAGAGCACGAGGTCTTAGTGGTTTCGCCCAATAGAAATTATCAATGGGTGCCTTCCAATATTTGGGTTGGAATTGGAAGAATGAAATCCGAAGAAATTTATTTTCCACTCGAACCACTGTATAAAAAGAAAGGCATTGGGTATATGCAAGCCAAGGTAGTTTCTTTCTATCCAGAAGGCGACCCAACTGAGGACAAACCTTTCGTATCGGTGGAATATCTTTACGGCGAAAAAGCTGGAACCCAAGAAAAAGTGACCTATGATTATCTTATCAATGCCACAGGACCAAAACTCGCTTTCGATTTGACCGAAGGTTTAATACCCGGCACTAACAAAGCTTTCTCGGTTTGTACGTACGATCACGCAGAACACGCTTGGCAAGGCTTGAAAGATTTGATAGAAAAATTAAAATCGTCTAACGAAAAAGCCAAAATCCTCATCGGAACAGGACATCCAAAAGCGACTTGCCAAGGCGCCGCTTTTGAATACATTTTGAATGTTGAACAAGAACTTAATCGTCATAATGTAAGGGATAATGTTGAAGTAACCTGGATTTCTAATGAATATAAATTAGGCGATTTTGGTATGGATGGAGTGTTGATGAGCGTGGGAGGAAAACCAACACCATCCGATGAATTAGTTGAAATGGTTTTTGCAGACCGAGGCATCAAATGGATTTTGGGCGCTGGAGTTTCAAAAGTGGAAAATGGAAAAGCACATTACGAAAATCTCGATGGAGAATATAAAACCGAAGAATTTGATTTTGCGATGCTTATTCCAGCTTTTTCGGGTCACGGTTTCAAAGCTTTCGATAAAACCAACAACGATATAACCGATAAATTATTCAAAGGTTTTATGATTGTCGATGCTGATTATACGCCAAGACCTTACGAAGAATGGACGGTGCAAGATTGGCCAGAAACCTATCAAAATCCTAGTTATCCAAATATATTTGCTCCAGGAATTGCTTTTGCACCTCCTCACGCTATTTCTAAACCACGAAAAAGCAAAAATGGAACTGATATTTCACCTTCGCCACCTCGAACAGGAATGCCATCAGGAATCACTGCAAAATTAGTGGCCGATAATATCATAGACAGCATAAAATCAGGAAAAATATCCTTGCATCACAAAGGTTCTTTGGGACATATGGGTGCCGCTTGTATTGCCTCTTCGGGATTTGGAATTTTGAAGGGACGTGGAATTAGTATCACGACTTATCCAATTGTTCCAAACTATATTAAATACGAAAAAACAGGAGGAAGAGATTTGAATAAAACCTTTGGTTCTTTAGGTTTAGCGGGACATTGGGTCAAATTAGCCCTGCATTATGCCTTTATTTACAAAGCCAAAATGAAACCTTTTTGGTGGTTGATTCCCGAATAATACCAATTAATTTTCACAGTAATTATTTTAAAACATTTAAGACTAAATTTTAAATATTATGCCAAAAAAAATCACTCGTTTTCAAAAATTTTTAATGCACAATCCATTCCTTCAATTTTTTATGTTTCTATATTTGAATGTAAAAATATTGAGTGTTGTAGCATTTGGTCACGGCGGTACAAGAGATTCAAAAGAATAATTTTAATAGCAATTGAAAAAGTATTTCTCAATGGAATACTTTTTTTATTTATCTTTGCTAACTAAATGGTTAAACTATATAGTTAACACAAAATGACAACCGAAGAAAAAATATTCAATGCTGCCAGAATTGTTTTTCAAAAGAAAGGCTTTTCCGGTGCTCGAATGCAGGAAATAGCGGATGAAGCAGGCATCAATAAAGCGATGTTGCATTATTGTTTCAAGAACAAGGAGTTTTTATTCAAAGCAGTATTTATGAATGCTTTTGGTCAATTAGCTCCACAAATCAATGAAATCTTTAATTCAGAAGATACTGTTTTTGATAAAATCAAGAAATTCACTTACAGTTATATTTCATTTGTAATGCTGAATCCTTATTTGCCGCAATTCGTAATCCAGGAAATGAACAACAATCCCGAGTTTATAATGGCGTTTTTAAACAATGAAAAAAGACCAAATCCAGCCATTTTGATTTCACAAATCGAAAAAGAAATCGCTGGCGGAATCATAAAACCCATCAATCCTAAACAACTTTTGCTCGATATATTTTCGATGACTGTTTTTCCATTTGCGGCGCAAATGATGGTCAAAGGAATGATTCAAATTTCAGATGCAGAATTCAATCAAATGATGGAGGAACGAAAAACAAGCATCGCTGAACAAATTATAAATTCCATAAAAAGATGAAACTACTTTTAAAGATAACATTTGTATTATTATTGTTGCCAATTTTAACCAATGCACAGCAAACTTTATCATTGGAAAATTGCTATGATTTAGTCAATAAAAATTATCCTTTGGCCAAACAAACAGAATTATTGCAACAAAAATCAGCTTTCGAAATTGATGCACTTAACAAAGGGAAATTACCTAAAATAGACCTTAATGCACAAGGAACTTATCAATCTGCAGTTACGGGTTTGCCAATTCCGTTGCCTAATGTTACACCAATCAATAAGGATCAATATCGAGCAACTTTGGACGTAAATCAATTAGTGTATAATGGCGGAATTATTGATGCCAATTCTAAGCTTAAAGAAGCGCAAACCAAAACGCAACAACAACAAGTTACAGTGGATTTGTATCAAATTAAAACCAAAATCAATCAGTTGTTTTTTTCGGTATTGTTATTACAGGAACGAAAAGCTATTTTGATTTCTCAGCAAGATCAATTGGATTCCAAAATAAATGAAGTGAAAACAGGTGTAAAATTTGGCGCTATTCTTCCGGCTTCGGAAAAAGTTCTTGAAGCTGAAAACTTGAAAATAAAGCAGCAACTTATCGAAATTCAATTTGATAAAAAACGATTGTTAGAAAATTTATCTTCTATCACTTTTTCGAAAATTGACGAAAATACAAATTTGATTCAACCAATAATTTCCAATGATTTTTCTACAGAAAATAATCGTCCGGAATTGAAATTATTCGATTTGCAAAACATACAAATTGATGCTTCCAAGGAGATAATTTCTAAAAACAATCTACCAAAAATAAATGCTTTTGGTCAAGCTGGTTACGGAAACCCAGGTTTGAATATGTTGGATAATTCGTTTCAGACCTTTTATATTTTAGGTTTAAAAGCGAATTGGAATGTTTTCGATTGGAATAAATCTAAAAAAGATAAACAAGCACTTTCTGTTTCATCGGCTATTGTTTCGACAGAAAAAGAAACTTTTTTGCTTAACAATACCTTGCAATTACAAGAAATGGAAAACGAAATTCATAAAACCGAAGCCGTTATAATTTCAGATTCAGAAATTATTTCTTTGCGCGAGGCTGTAGTTAAATCTTCGGATTCACAATTGAAAAATGGCGTGATAACTTCATCGGAATATTTGGTGGAATTCACGAATTTGTATGAAGCTAAAACGAATCAAAAACTGCATCAAATTCAATTGGATTTGGCCAAAGCAAATTATCAGGTTAGTAAAGGAAGCCCCCTAACCCCCGAAAGGGGGAACTAATTAGTTTGACAAAAACTTCAAAAGTTTATAAAAAAATAAAATATGAAAAAAACAATCACATTCTTACTACTTGCAAGTTTAATTTCCTGCAACAAAAACAACGACAAAGCCGATGGTTACGGCAATTTTGAAGCCACCGAAGTTACTATTTCGGCAGAAGCCAATGGAAATATCGAATATTTAAAACTAGAAGAAGGCGATATTCTGGAACCAAAAATGCAAGTTGGGTTGGTTGATACCACCCAATTGTATTTCAACAAACAACAATTGATTGCTTCTAAAAGCACTGTTTATTCAAAATCGGCTAATGTTTTGTCGCAAATTAAAGTCTTGCAAGAACAACTGAAAACAGCACAAATCGAGAAAAAAAGAATCCAAAATATGTTTGCCGAAAATGCTGCCACCAAGCGTCAAGTAGATGAAATTGACGGAAAAGTGAGTGTCATTTTGGAGCAAATAAAAAGTGTGGAGACCCAAAATGCGCCCATCGTAAACGAAGTAAAATCGATTGATGTTCAGATCCAAAAAATCAATGATCAAATTGAAAAAAGTAAGATTGTCAATCCTATAAAGGGAACGGTTTTGGCCAAATATGCGGAACCGAATGAAGTTACGGCTTTTGGAAAACCCATTTATAAAATCGCCGATATTTCGGAAATGACTTTGCGTGTTTATGTAAGTGAAACCCAATTACCAAATATAAAAATTGGTCAAAATGTAAACGTAAAAATTGATGCCCAAAAAGAGATGAAATCCTTTTCTGGAACGATTTCTTGGATTGCCTCTTCGGCGGAATTCACTCCGAAAATCGTTCAAACCAAGGAAGAACGCGTAAACTTGGTTTATGCAGTAAAAGTAACAGTAAAAAATGACGGCAGTTTAAAAATTGGAATGCCTGCCGAAATGTGGATTAAATAATTTTATAGAACATAAAAAATTGAAACAAAATGAAATTAAATTTTATAAAATTAGCAGTTCTTCTTGTCCTTTTTTCAAGCTGTAACAAACAAAAAACATCAGACGATTTTAATAAAGATTTAACTCAAAGTACTGAAGCTGAAAATGCTGAAGCCTTGGCTTTATTTCAACAAAAATGTTACGCTTGTCACAGTGTTATTACAAAATCGCATAACGAAATTATTGCTCCGCCAATGATTGCCGTGAAGAAAAGATATTCGATGCAATTTGACAACAAAGAAGATTTTGTCAATGCTGTAGTTGCTTATGCCAGTGATCCAAAAGCCGAAAATGCTTTGATGATTGATGCTGTCAATAAATTTAAACCAATGCCTAAACAAGCTTTTACAACGGAAGACTTGACAAAGATTGCAACCTATATCTATGAGAATAAAATAGAAACGCCAGAATGGTTTGAAGAACATTTTCAGCAAAATCATAAAAACGGGCAAGGAATGGGCAAGGGAATGGGAAAAACTCCAAACAATTAAAATACTATAATTTTGAAAAAATTACTTCCTTATTTGATCGCATTACCAATAGCCGCTTTTGGTTTGCTTACTTTGTTTTTAAGCACTTCCGTTATTTTTGATTGGTTTGGCATCAGGGCTAAAGAAGGTAATTATGTATTATTTGTGGTTTGGGCAAATTTTATATGCAGTTTATTCTATCTTTTTTCAGCTTATGGATTTATAAAAGCCAAAAAATGGACTTTTTTGTTATTAGGTTTGGCTTCAATAGTACTGATAATAACCTTTGTCATTTTTAAAATTTATATTTATTCTGGTGGAATTTATGAAACTAAAACTGTTGGAGCCTTGATTTTCAGAACAATTATAACATTGATTTTTGTAATTCTTGCCTATTTTACTATTACCAAGAAATACAAAACCATAGAGGCTAATTAGCAGGTATTTTAAATTAATAATTATTAAAAAACTGGGTTATGAATAAAATAAAAGTATTCATTTTTATTGCATTGGGAATAGTACTTTTCTCCTGCAACAAAAAATCAAAAGAGGAAACAACAGTAATTTCAAAAGATGTAAAAGAAACGCTTCAGAAATATGCGGTTGAGACCAAAGGAGTTTTAGGGAAGAATCTAATGAATGCCATCAATACACAAGGCACCGAAAAAGCAATTGAGTTTTGCAGTACCAAAGCCATTGTGATTACAGATAGTATGGGAACGGCATTGAATGCAACCATAAAAAGAGTTTCGGACAAGCCAAGGAATCCTCTTAATATGGCAAACGATAACGAAACAGCTTTCATCAATGAATTGAAACAAAAGATTTCGAAAGGCGAAAAAATGACACCAAAATTCTCGGAATCTGACGGTGAAATAACGGGATACTTTCCAATAGAAACCAATACAATGTGCTTGCAATGCCACGGTTCAAATGACTTGGACATTAAACCTAACGTACTTAAAAAAATAGTCCAACTCTATCCAAAAGATCAAGCCACAGGATATAAAGAAAATGAAATAAGAGGAATCTTTGTCGTAACCCAAAATAAGTAAAATGAATTTAAAAAACTTGCACACCGAAAACAAAGCCGTTCAAACAAAAGTGCTATTTGAACCAACAGAATCTAAAGTGATTTCATTGCAAATTGCAGCAGGTGAAACATTGAAAGAACACATTACAAAAGTTCCTGCACTGTTAGTATGTATATCAGGAGTTGGTATTTTTCAAGATGAAAAAGGAAAATCAATTGAATTAAAATCAGGTGATTATGTAAACATCGAAGCCAATGTAAAACACTGGGTTGATGCTAAAGAAGACAGTAATTTTATATTGATTAAATAATGAGTATCCAAGTCCAAAATATCTCCAAATCCTACAACAAAATCAAAGCGGTTGAAGCCATTTCTTTTGAAGTAAAAGAGGGAGAATTATTTGGACTAATTGGCCCTGACGGCGCAGGAAAAACCACCATTTTCAGAATATTGACGACGCTTTTGCTTCCCAATGAAGGTTCAGCAACCGTTGCAGGGTATGATGTTGTAAAAGAGTATAAAGCCATTCGCAATTCCGTAGGTTATATGCCCGGTAAATTTTCCTTGTACCAAGATTTATCCGTGGAAGAAAACCTGACTTTTTTTGCGACTATTTTTGGAACAACAATTGAAGAAAATTACGATTTAATCAAGGATATTTATATTCAGATTGAACCATTCAAAACGAGAAGGGCAGGAGCCCTTTCGGGTGGAATGAAGCAGAAATTGGCTCTGTGTTGCGCCTTGATTCATAAACCAAAAGTGCTTTTTCTTGACGAACCCACAACTGGAGTTGATCCTGTTTCCCGAAAAGAATTTTGGATTATGCTTAAAAGATTGCAGCAAAAAGGGATTACTATTTTGGTTTCAACACCGTATATGGACGAAGCTTCGCTTTGCGACAGAATAGCTTTGATACAAAAAGGAGAAATTTTAAAAATAGATTCCCCTGAAAATATCATCAATAAATATGAAAAGATAATTTATGATGTGCAAGCAAAAAATACACACGGATTGATTCACGATTTAAAGAATTATTCCAGTCAATACAGTGTTTATGCATTTGGCGAATTCATTCATTATATTGATAAAAATGCAGCTTTTAATCCTAACGATTTACAGTCCTATTTAAAAAATAAAAATCATACCGACATAATTATAAAACCAGCAATCACAACAATTGAGGACGTTTTTATGGACTTATAATTAATTACGAATTAGAAATTACGAATTAAAATCTGTGCAATCTGTTGCAGAAAAAATGAGATGGCGCCCGTGCCTCCCAATGACAAATGAACAAAGAAAAAATCATAGCAGTACAAAATCTAACCAAGCAATTTGGCAGCTTTACAGCGGTCAAAAGTATTTCTTTTGATGTCTATAAAGGGGAGATCTTCGGATTCCTCGGTGCCAATGGCGCTGGAAAAACTACGGCTATGAAAATGCTCATCGGGATTTCAAAACCGACTTCCGGGGAAGCTTTGGTTGCTGGTTTTGATGTAAAAACAAATTCCGAAATGGTTAAAAAAAGTATCGGATATATGAGTCAAAAGTTTTCGATGTATGATGATTTGACCATCAAGGAAAACATTACTTTTTTTGGCGGAATTTATGGTTTGTCAAGAATGCAAATCAAACAAAAAATAGCTCAATTAGTCGAAGAATTACAACTTCAGGATGTGATCAATAATTTAGTGGGTTCGTTGCCATTGGGATGGAAACAGAAATTATCCTTCTCCGTGGCCTTGTTGCACGAGCCAAAAATTGTTTTTCTAGATGAGCCAACAGGAGGCGTTGACCCTATTACCAGAAGACAATTTTGGGAAATGATTTACACACAAGCCTACAAAGGAACAACCATTTTTGTAACCACACATTACATGGACGAAGCCGAATATTGCGACCGAGTTTCTATTATGGTCGA
>JAEMQE010000100.1 GCA_022758945.1 Lentimicrobium sp.
GCCCAACTACTTATAATGCTTGTGGAAATATCAAATGGAACGGAGGTGTTAGCTACCCAATTCAATCAGGACATGGTTGCTTAGGTTGTGCTGCAAAAGGATTCTGGGATGCAGGCAGTTTCTATTCAAGAGATTTAGCAATAGGTGGCGGAATCGAAAGCGATGCCGATACCTTAGGAAAAATAGCTCTTGGAGCTGTTGGCGCTGGAGTTGTTGCTCATGCTGCTCTTTCTAATGTTTCTAAAAGAAAAGAATTAGAAAGAAGAATTTCAGAAGGAATAAAAGTAGAAGAAAAAATTAAAGATTAACCAATCAAAAATAAATCAAAATGGCAGAAAGAATCGTAGTTGACCCAATTACAAGAATTGAAGGACATTTAAGAGCCGAAGTTGAAATTACTGACGGAACCATAAAAGAAGCTTTTTTATCCTCAACAATGGTTAGAGGTCTAGAAAATATAGTTAAAGGAAGAAATCCTAAGGATGTTTGGGCTTTTGTTCAAAGAACCTGTGGTGTTTGTACCACTGTACACGCCACGACATCTGTAAGAGCTGTTGAAGATGCTTTGGGAATCAAAGTACCGCCAAATGCTGAAATGGTTCGAAATATTATGACTGGTGCATTATATATCCATGACCATGTGATTCACTTTTATCATCTTCATGCCTTTGATTGGGTAGATGTCGTAAGTGGATTGAGTGCTGATCCTGTGAAAACTTCACAATTAGCCCAAAGCATTTCCAATTGGCCAAAAAGTTCTCCAGGCTATTATTCCGATTTGCAAAAAAGACTGAAAAAATTTGTCGAAAGTGGACAATTGGGGATTTTCGCCAATGGTTATTGGGGTCACCCGGCAATGAAATTGCCACCGGAAGCTAATTTAATGGCAACCGCACATTATTTGGAAGCATTAGAATGGCAAAAAGAAATTGTAAAAGTTCACGCAATCTTTGGCGGAAAAAATCCACACCCTAATTATTTAGTTGGCGGAATGGCTTGCGCAATCAATTTAGATGATGCCAGCGGATTGAATGCAGAAAGATTAGCAATGGTTCAAAAACTGTTAATTCAAGGAAAAGAATTTGTAGAACAAGTCTATATTCCAGATTTGTTGGCTATTGCTGGCTTCTACAAGGATTGGGGAGCAATCGGAGGTTTCCATAATTTTATGAGTTTTGGTGATTTCCCAATGCAAGGCTATAATAATACAGATAACAGTACTTTCAAATTCCCTTCAGGAGTAATTTTAAACAAGGATTTATCTAAAGTTCATAATCTTGATTTGAGAGAATTAAAAACAGTAGAAGAATACGTTAATAATTCTTGGTATGATTATTCTGGTGATGGAAACGCAGGAAAACATCCTTGGAGCGGAGAAACCAATATTCATTATACGGGTCCAAAACCTCCATATACACATTTGGATGTGAATCAAAAATACAGTTACATCAAAACGCCAAGATGGAAAGGTCAGGCAATGGAAGTGGGACCTTTAGCAAGAACATTAATAGGATATGCTTCGGGAAGACCTGAATACAAAGAAATAGTTGATGCTACTCTTTCTAAATTACAAGTTCCTGCCGCCGCACTTTTCTCTACTTTAGGAAGAACTGCCGCAAGAGCATTGGAAACCCAATTAGTAGCCGGCTGGAATCTTGAATTCTTTGATACCCTTATCAGTAATATTAAAAATGGGGATACAAGAATGGCAAATATGGAAAAATGGGAAACCAGTTCTTGGCCATCAGAAGCTAAAGGTGTTGGTTTAGTTGAAGCTCCTCGTGGCGCCTTAAGTCATTGGATCGTAATAAAAGATGGTGTAACAGAAAACTACCAACAAGTGGTTCCATCAACATGGAATGCGTCTCCTAGAGATCCAAAAGGGCAACGTTCTCCTTATGAAAGTGCTTTATTAAACACTCCGGTGGCTAATTCTGAATTGCCTTTAGAAATCATAAGAACAATTCACTCATTCGACCCTTGTATTGCTTGCGCCGTGCATTTGTATGACGAAAATGGAAACATCATCAATGAATTCAATGATATCTCGGTTTGTAATGTGTAACCCTTTAAATTAATTTTTATGGCAATACAAGAATATAAAAGAGCCTATATTTGGCAACTGCCAGTTAGGATATTTCATTGGGCCAATGCAATTTCAATCACGGTTTTAATTGTAACAGGGCTTTTGATTGCGCATCCACCGGGGATAATTTCCAATGGTGAAGCCTCTACCCAATTCTGGTTTGGATACATTCGTAAAATTCATTTTATGAGTGCTTATGTGATGGTAACCGTTTTAATAATGAGAGTGTATTGGGCTTTCGTAGGCAATAAATATGCAAGCTGGAAGGTGTTTGTCCCTTTCGATAAAGAAGGATTAGCAAGTGTATGGCATACGCTGAAATATGATATTTTTCTTCAAAATGAAAAAGAATATGACTATAAAAAAAGCATCTTCGTGGGACATAATGACATTGCAGCACTTTCCTACCTTGTGATGTTTATAATGGCTTTTGTAATGATTTTTACTGGTTTTGGATTATATGCCAAAAATGCTACTTGGTTTTTTCCAAAACTATTTGCTTGGGTTCCGGAATTCTTAGGCGGTGATATGAACACCCGATTAATACATCACATAACAATGTGGGGATTCATATTGTTCTCATTAGTACATGTATATCTCGTATTTTTCCACGATTGGTTAGAAGGTCGAGGCGAATCATCTGCAATGGTAAGCGGATATAAATTTGTAAGAGCCGAAAGAGCTAAGAATACACAAAAGAAAGAACCAGTAAAAGAACCCATAAAACAAAACTAATTATTAAATTCCCTGGATTGATTCAGGGAATTTTTTCCTAATTTTTGTTCTTAAAATTAAAACCATGCAAGAAGAAATTTTTCCACACAAATCCGATAATTTTCATACCAATGGAAATGAAATTTTAATCTTGGGAATTGGGAATTATTTAATGGGAGACGAAGGCGTTGGCGTGCATTTTGTCAATACAATTGACGAATCGGAATTTCCTAAAAACATCACTTTTATGGATGGTGGAACAGGTGGATTCCTGCTAATTCCCTATCTTGAAAGCCACCGCGTTGCCATTATTGTTGACGCAACAATGGACGGCAAAGAAGCCGGAACTGTGTCACTTTTAAAACCAAAATTCTCCAATGATTTCCCTTTATCATTGAGCGGACATAACTTTGGATTAAAAGATATGGTCGAGATTTTAACAATGTTCGAAAGAATGCCGGACATATACCTTTACACCGTTTCCATTGACAATATGGATCCAATGGTTACTGCATTATCTCCAAAAGTAGAAGCTTCTCTACCAATTGTAAAAGCCAAAATACTAGATTTAATCGAAGAATTAAAAACCAAAAATAATATTTTAATTGAATCCTAGAATTTTAGAAATAACCGTTTCTGGAAGGGTTCAAGGTGTTGGATTCAGACCTTTTATATATAATTTGGCAAAAAAATACAATATAAAAGGTTTTGTAACCAATAATGAAAATGGCGTTTTAATCAATGCCGTGGCTGATGAAAGCAATCTAGATGCTTTTTATGAACAAATATTCATTCAAAAACCACGAAGTTCCGAGATTACTTTCTCTCAAAAACAACACATAGCTTCAACAGAAATATTTGATGATTTTGTCATAAAACCCACTACTCCTAACCTACTCATTGATATTCCTCTAACTCCTGATTTTGCAATTTGTGAAAGCTGTTCCAATGAAATTCTGGATGCGGAAAACCCAAGATATTATTATCCTTTTACCACTTGCACCCAATGCGGTCCGCGTTATACCATTACCAAAAAATTCCCTTTCGAAAGAATAAACAATAGCATTGATGAATTCGTTATGTGCGAAAACTGTCAGCAGGAATACAAAAATAGCGACGACATTCGGTTTCATTCCCAAACAAATTCCTGCCCAAATTGTGGAATTATATTAAAATTCACCGACAATTCAGGAGCAATTTTATCCCAATCAAATAGGGAAATATTCCAGATTATTGGCGAAAAATTAGCCTTAGGAAATATAATTGCGCTAAAAAACACAGCTGGCTATGTTTTAATTTGTGATGCAACTAATGAAAAAGCCGTAAAAGAATTAAGAATCAGGAAAAAAAGACCAACAAAACCTTTTGCAGTGTTATTTAAAAACACGGAAAGCATAAGTAATTATTTATATATTAACGATTTAGAAGAAAATTTATTAAACTCAACAGAAGCTCCAATTGTAATTTTACCAATAAAAAATGAACTGGATTTAACCGTAAACCAAATAGCTCCAAACTTGGAAACCATTGGCGCAATGATTCCAAACTCTGGAACATTAAAATTGGTAATGGAAAATTTTGATAAACCCATCATTGCCACAAGCGCTAATTTTCACGGTTCGCCAATATGCCGTTCCGAAAAAGTAGCTATAAAAACATTAAAAGAAATAGCCGATTATTTCCTGCATAATTCCTTGAACATCCTTCATCCGCAAGATGATTCCGTGATGAAATTCACATATAACTATTCCAAAAAAATAATCTTGCGACGTTCTCGCGGTTTTGCTCCTAATGTATTGGAATTTAAAACCCCGGAAAGCAACGAGAAAATATTGTGTTTTGGCAGTGATTTGAAAAATACAATCACCATTTTACCTAATAGCAATTGCTACGTTAGCGAATACATTGGAGATCTGGCAAACTATGACACCTATTTAAGATTTGAAAAAATAATCGAAAACTATACTAAGATATTCAGTTTTGAACCCGAAATAGTATTATTCGATGCGCATCCAAAATATGTAAGTTCAAGATTAGCAGAAAGTTTTGTTGATCAGGAAAACAATATTCATTATCAAAAAATTCAGCATCACAAAGCTCATTTTGCAGCGATTCTTGGAGAAAAAAATCTCTGGAAATCAGAAGATAAAATCCTTGGAATCATTTGGGATGGAATTGGTTTTGGTGACGATGAGCACATTTGGGGAGGAGAATTTTTCGAATATCATAATAATGAAATCAACAGAAT
Organism: Lentimicrobium sp.; assembly: GCA_022758945.1. Taxonomy (GTDB): domain Bacteria; phylum Bacteroidota; class Bacteroidia; order Flavobacteriales; family Flavobacteriaceae; genus Flavobacterium. The sequence goes on from JAEMQE010000100.1 coordinate 5,049, forward strand.
TGGTCATCTGGATTATTATCCATGGGTTCTTGGAGACAAAATGTCTAAAAATCCAAAGATTTCAGCTTTGTCCATCAGTGAATCCAATCCATATTTTAGAGATTATTTTGATGATAATGAATGGATTATTTATTCGAAAGCAATTCAAAATCCAAGCATACAAACGTCCTCAATGGGCAGATTATTTGATGCTGTCGGGTTTGTCCTCGGATTTCATCAACCTATTTATTTTGAGGGAGAAGCAGCCATTTATTTGGAAAAAATTGCCCAAAAACAGTATTCAATTGCTAAAAAAGAACGAATTGATTATCTGGAAAATAGAGATTTCAGCAATAATTGCATTCCAACAAAACTACTTTTTGACCGAATAATTGCAGCAAAAACAAATGGAATTCCTGTTGAAGAAATTGCCCTGAATTTCCACTATACACTAATTAAGTGCATCGAAAAGATTGCTGTAAGCAATAAAATTCATACTTTAGCCTTTAGTGGAGGCGTGTTTCAGAATTCAGTACTTGTCGATTTGATTATGGAATATTTATCAAAAGATTTTGACCTTCATTTACACGAAAACTTTTCTCCAAACGACGAAAATATTTCTTTTGGGCAATTGAATTATTACCTTAATATTAAAAATTAATTTCAAAATAATGAATATAAACGAACTATTGGGAACTATTGGAAAAACAGATGAGTCTGATAAAATATCCTATTCTGCAGGAGTAATTATGGCGCAAAGCCTGAAAGATATAGGGTTTGACGAAATAAAATACGATGATTACGTCGAAGGAATGAAATCCGTTTTTAATGATTCTTATCCAAAGATTACCCAAAAAAGAGCCATAGACATTTTTCAAAACTATGTGGCGCTGCTTCAGGAAGATTTGAAAGATAAAAATGCCGAATTAGGCAAAAAATTCTTGGAGGAAAATGCCAAAAAAGAAGGTGTTATCACACTCGAAAGTGGTTTGCAATTCGAAATTTTAGTACAAGGAACTGGCGAAATACCTACCATTAATGATACTGTAAAAGTTATTTATGAAGGTACTTTATTGAACGGTGACGTTTTTGATTCTACAAAAGACAACGGCGCAATAGACTTGCAATTGGTAGAAACCATTTTGGCTTGGCAAGAAGCATTGCTGCTGATGCCGGTTGGTTCGCGTTGGAAATTATACATTCCGCATCATTTAGCGTATGGAGAATTTGGCGCACAGCCAATGATTCAGCCGAATTCAACTTTGATTTTTATTATTGAATTGATTGAGATAGTTAAATTGGGGTTGTAATGGTCTAAAAATAGTATTGTTTATAAGCAGATTTGTCATTCCGACGAAGGAGGAATCACATAACGAGAGCAACTGATGAGATTTCTCCTTCGTCGAAATGACAAAAAATAACACTAATCATCGAATGAAATACCTAACCGAATACAGAAACCCTGAGCTTGTAAAGCATTATATCGCCGAGATTGGTAAAATCATTACCAAACCCTGGAACATTATGGAAATTTGTGGCGGTCAAACCCATTCATTGGTCAAAAATGGCTTGTTAGACTTGCTTCCCAAACAAGTCCGAATGATTCACGGACCAGGTTGCCCGGTTTGCGTTACCCCGATTTCATTGATTGACAAAGCGATTGAACTATTGAAACAAGGCATTATTGTTTGTTCTTTCGGCGATATGATTCGGGTTCCGGGTTCGACAAAAAGTTTACTCCAGGCAAAAGCCGATGGTGGCGATTTAAGAATTCTATATTCTCCACTCGAAGCCGTAAACATTGCTGCCGCAAACCCTGATAAAGAAGTGGTTTTCTTTGCTGTTGGTTTTGAAACTACCGCTCCAAGCAATGCACTATCTGTTATTCACGCTGATAAATTGGGTTTAAATAATTATTCTATTTTAGTTTCTCACGTTTTGGTTCCGCCAGCAATGGAAGCCATTTTATCGGACGAATTTTGTACTATCGATGCGTTTTTAGCAGCTGGTCATGTTTGCACGATTATGGGATTGGATGAATACCATCCCATTGCTGAAAAATATAAAATTCCACTTGTGGTTACAGGTTTCGAACCAGCCGATTTGGTTCAGGGAATTTATCACGCTGTGTTGCAATTGGAAAACGGCGATTATTTCGTGGACAATCAATACAAACGCATGGTCAAACCCGAAGGCAATCTCAAAGCCAAAGAAGTGATTTATGATGTGTTCGAAATTGGAGAACAAGAATGGCGTGGCATTGGAAAAATTCCGGAAAGTGGCTTTGTTATGACCGAAAAATACCAAAAATACGATGCTAATAAAAAATTCTCTATCGAAGTAACTCCAAGTGAAAAAGACAAAAAATGCATCGCTGGAGAAATCCTGAAAGGCATCAAAAAACCTCACGAATGCCCTGAATTTGGTAAAAATTGCAAGCCTTCGAATCCGCTTGGAGCTCCTATGGTTTCTTCCGAAGGAGCTTGTGCAGCTTATTATCACTATTCCATTTAAAAAAAGATGATAGGATTTATAATAACGGCTTATGCTGGTCTGGAACACGCTTTTGAAGCCGATCATTTACTGGCAGTCAACAGTTTGGTAACCAATAGAAATACACTCAAAGAATCCGTAAAAGATGGCGTGTTTTGGGGAATTGGCCACACGCTGACTATTTTTGTAGTAGCCGTTTTGATGATTGGATTTAAAGTGACCGTGAGTGAATCCGTTTTCAATTATCTCGAAGCGACTGTTGGGTTGATGTTGGTTTTTTTGGGCATTTATCGAATGTCGAAATTATTCAAAAAATATACCCATTCGCACACCTATTCTCACAGTCACACGCTTTCCAAAAACGATCCTAAAAGCCATTTGCATTGGCACACTTATTCACATTCTCATAGAATTACAACTTCAAATCACACGCATCCCAATACATCAAATAGTTTTAGTGCCGCTTTTGGAGTGGGTTTGGTTCACGGTTTGGCGGGAAGCGGAGCATTAGTCGTTTTGGTACTTTCGCAAATGAAAACCACAACCGAAGGGCTATTATACATATTAATTTTTGGTCTGGGTTCTATTATCGGAATGTTTATAGCCTCAGGATTGTTCAGTCTTCCTTATGGAAAAACAATTCTAAAATCTCAAAAACTACAAATGGGACTAATCATTGTTTCTTCTCTACTTTGTATTTTATATGGAGGAAAAGTGATTTATGAGAATCTTTTATAAAATTTTAGTTAATTCTATTTTTCTATATCTTCCAAAGTCAAGCCTGAAATAACAGATTTATTCTTTTTTAAAACATCGGTTTCACTTGCATACTGATCGTCTTTCTTTATCAAAAGCCAGGCATTTTTTTGTTTGATTTTCAATCTAACCAATGCAAATTCCCCTTTCAACTTTTTCCCTTTCAGAATAAAGCTCAAGTGTCCTTCTTTCAAATCTGATTTGAATTTGTTTGCAATTTTTCCCTCATCTTGCTCATTAGCCAAAGCATAGGTTCCACTATCCCAAACGATAACACTTCCAGCACCATAATTTCCTTCCGGAATAGTTCCTTCAAAATCCTTGTAATCATAAGGATGATCTTCGACCATAATAGCCAATCGCTTCTCTTCGGGATTCATCGAAGGCCCTTTTGGAATCGCCCAACTTTTCAGTACGCCATCCATTTCTAGACGAAAATCATAATGCAAATGAGAAGCGGCGTGTTTTTGTACTACAAAAATCAATTCATTTTTTGATTTTTTAATCTCACCTTTAGGTTCGGTGGTAGAATCAAAATCTCGTTTTTGATGATATTTACTTAAATCCATTGCTAATAGCGATTACATTTAAACTAGATTAAAGTTACAATTTTAAAATTAATTTCCTATAAGAAAACCAGATAGTTTAAAGGTAAAAACGAGGATGCTTTTAGAACATCCTCGTTTTGTAAAGTTAGTCAGGATTTTTAATTAATCCTTCACTCCTAATTTAGTCAAAATATCGTTCATCAAACACCATTTGGTTATAGAAGATTGCAATAAATTGGCTCCTACAAAAGCGGTAAACCATAACCAATTTTGGTTGACATAAATAGCCAATAATAAACTGATAAGTATAAAACTTCCTGCGATAGCTCTTACGATTCTGTTTTTCATATTTATAAATTTTAGATTATTATTTTAATTTGACTTTTCAATATTTAGCATTGCCAAGTGAATATGCGATGCCGATTTTTGTTTTTCATTGAATTCAGCCACTATGCTAAAAACGGTATCTACATTTTCTTTTTCTACAAAAGCATAAAATAAAACCGATTCGTTTTCTTGCATATTGGTGGCAAACCAATTAGCCTCCATCGAATCACCTGAACTGTCTTTGAAGCCACTTACATTCTTGTAAGAAAATGATTTAACTCCTGACTTTTTAAGAATTTGCTTAATGTCCTTTTCAAATTCTTTTACTGCGGTAATTAATAATAGTTTCATATTTATTTAGGTATTAGGTTCTTGGTCTTGGTTTTTAGGCAAATCAATTTCAGCAGTGGTTTCCCATTTTTTTCTTTCAGTAATGTAATAAATAATCGGCACTACAAGCAAAGTCAATACTGTAGAAACAATGGCTCCAAAAACCAATGATATCGCCAATCCTTGGAAAATTGGATCAAACAAAATAATCGATGCTCCAATCACGACCGCTCCTGTAGTCAATAAAATGGGCGTTGTTCTTACTGCACCAGCTTCTATAATCGCTTGTTTAAGCGGCTCACCTTCATTCAGTCGGATTTCGATAAAGTCAATCAATAATACCGAATTTCGAACCATAACTCCTGCCAAAGCAATCATTCCAATGAAAGACGTAGCTGTAAAAAATGCTCCTAACAACCAGTGTCCAAATACAATCCCGATTAACGAAAGTGGAATTGCCAACATCATGACCATTGGTGTTTTAAAGTTTTGGAACCATCCTACAATCAACATATAAATGATGACAATAACAACCATAAAAGCAACTCCTAAATCACGGAAAACTTCCAATGTGATTTGCCATTCTCCATCCCATTTTACGGTAAAATCACTTTCGTCCGTAGGTTGTTCCATATAGAGTTCGTTGACTTTGTAGCCTTTGGGAACTTTCATTTTTTGAAGTTTTTCTGTCATTCCTAAAATCGCATACACTGGACTTTCTAAGGCTCCGGCCATATCAGCGGTAACATAAACCACGCGTTTTTGATCCTTGCGATAAATGGTTTTCTGCAAAGTGTCACGTTTTACTTTTACCAAATCACTCACGGGAATCATATTGCCTTGACTTCCTTTGATTTTTAGATTCTGAATGTCTTGCAAGCTCGTTTTGTCTTTGTCGTCAAGCGAAAGTACAATACCAACATTATCATTGGAATTTTCGTCATACAAATTCGAAACTGGATACTCTTTCAATAAATAAGTCAAATTTCCAACGACTTGCTGTGGTGCAATTCCATTCAGCATTGCTTTTTCTTTATCGACTTCGAGTTTATATTCCACTTGATTGTCTTCTACTGTCCAATCAATATCAACAATATCAGTTGTGTTTTTTAGAATGTCTTTCACCTGATTTGCCACTTTTATTTGATCCTTGTAATTGGGTCCGTAAATCTCGGCAACTAAAGTCGAAAAAACCGGAGGTCCTGGTGGCACTTCAATTAACTTCACATTCGCACCATATTTCTTAGCAATCTTCTGAATTTCAGGACGCATTTCTTTGGCAATTTGGTGGCTTTGCTCTTTTCTGTCTTCTTTGTGCAACAAATTCACCTGAATATCAGCCATATTACTTCCGCCACGCAAATCATAATGACGCACCAATCCATTAAAAGTAATCGGAGCCGAAGTTCCAATATAATTCTGATAATCTACCACTTCGGGTTTGGTCGAAAGATACTGTGCAATTTCTTTGGTCACCGCCGCAGTGCGTTCTAATGTGGTTCCTTCAGGCATATCAATTACTACTTGAAACTCGTTTTTGTTGTCAAAAGGCAGCATTTTCACAACAACCGATTTGGTAAAAAACATAGTAACAGAACCTATTAATAAAACGACAGTTACAAGTAAAAGAATTCTTCTTTTCGAACTGCTTTCTAATAAAGGACGTTCCAGTTTGTTGTAGATTTTGTAAACCCAACTGGTTTCCATTCCTTCTTCGTGTTTGTGCTCCTGAGATTCTTTTTCTTGTAATAAATGATACCCCAAATAAGGCGTTACCGTCAAAGCCACAAACAAAGACAAAATCATCGCAATCGAAGCCCCAATTGGCATTGGACTCATATAAGGTCCCATCATTCCAGACACAAAAGCCATAGGAAGTATCGCTGCAATTACGGTAAATGTTGCCAAAATCGTTGGATTTCCAACTTCATTTATTGCATAAATCGCAGCTTGCTTGAAAGGCAGTCGCTTCATTTTAAAATGCCGGTGCATATTTTCGGCAATGATAATACTATCGTCGACAACAATTCCTACTACAAAAACCAAAGCAAAAAGGGTGATTCTATTTAATGTATAACCCAATAAATAATAAGCAAACAAGGTCAAGGCAAACGTCAACGGAACAGAGAAAAACACGACTAATCCGCCTCTCCAACCCATTGCTAACATTACCAGAAATGTTACTGCCAAAATCGCAATGCCCAAGTGCATCAGCAACTCTCCTACTTTATCCGAAGCGGTTTCACCGTAATTTCTCGTTACTTCAACGTGAACATCACTTGGAATTAAATCTTTCTTCAACAGTTCCACTCTAGAAATGATTTTTTCAGAAATTTTCATCGCATCAGCTCCTTTTACCTTTCCAACAGAAATGGTAACAGCAGGATATTCGGATTGATCATTTTTGAATTTTTCATTGGCTTTGCCATATCCAAAAGACACATAACTTCTTGCTGTAGAAGGGCCGTCTTGAATCTTCGCCACTTGTTTTAGATAAACGGGCATATTTTTATTCACACCAACAACCAAGTTTTCAACATCTTCAGCATTCGACAAGAATTTTCCTGTGGTAACTAAATATTCCTGATCATTATTAACAAAACTACCGGATTGTGAACTGCCGTTATTGGCTTGAATCATACCCATAATTCCCAAAGCATCCACGCCATTTTCGGCCATTTTATCTTTGTCCAAAATCACTTTTAGCTCCCGATTGCTGCCACCAATTTCCTTGGTTATCGCAACATCTTTCACTTTTTCAATTTCCGAAGTGACTTCTTCGGCAATTTGGCGCAACTGAAAATCATCCTCTTTTTCGCTCCAAAGCGTTAATCCCAACATTGGAACATCGTCAATAGAGCGCGTTTTTACCATTGGTTTATAAACACCTTTTGGAAACATATCTTCGTGTTTAGCCAACTCGTCATACAATTTTACGTACGAACGCTCCACGTCCTGACCTACATAAAACTGGACAATCAACATCGCTTGTCCGTTCATTGCCATCGTATGCACGTGCTCCACGCCTTTGATATTCGAAATAATTTTCTCCAATGGTTTTGCCACACGATTTTCCACTTCCGTTGGACTTGCTCCGGGATAACCCACCATTACGTCGGCCATTGGCACATTAATCTGTGGTTCTTCTTCCCTCGGAATCAGAAACGAACTATAAACCCCAATAATCATCAAAGCTACCATCAACAAAATGGTTAGTTTCGAATTGATGAAAAAATGGGCTATTTTACCTGAAATACCTTCTTGCATACTATTTTTGTTTAAAGTTTAAAGTTTCAGGTTGTTCCCCAAAACCGAACACTATTTCTTAATTACTGTTTACTGCGACTGAATACTGCCATCTGCTACCTGAAATCTGCAATCTGATTACTGAATACTAACCAAAGCTCCGTTATACAATTTTCCTTCTGCTGAAACAATATATTGTTCACTAGCTGATAATCCCGATAAAACTTCTACTTGATTTCCAAAGTTTTTTCCTGTTCGCAACCATCTTAAAATGGCGATATTTCCTTCTCCAATCGTGTAAACTCCGGTTAATTGTCCTTGTTTTACCAAAGCACTTTCTGGCACTAAAAGCACCTCGCTTTTTGCAGTCTGAACTTTGTTTTCAACAGGAAATTGGACATTGACAAACATTCCGGATAATACCGTATTATCCGTTTTGTCTAAATTGATTTTCACTAAATATTGTCCGCCAGTATTCGTTGCTGACAAACTCACTTCACTTACTTTTCCGGTGAGTGTTGCGTTAGATGATTTTACCAGAACTTTCACGGTCATTCCTTTTTTAATACTTGCAATATCATTTTCAGAAACCATGGCGGTTACCTGCAATCTCGAAGCGCCTTCAACACTTACCAAAGGCATTCCCGGATTGGCCATATCGCCTTCTTTCACGAAAGTATTGGTCACCGTTCCAGAGAATGGAGCCGTGATATTCGAATAAGAAAACTGCGCCGTCACTTCGTTTCGCATTTGTTTTGCTCCTTCTAATCCAGCTTTTGCCATTTCGTAACGCGCTGTCATATCATCCAATTCTTTTTGCGAAGCAGATTGTTGTTTGAATAAATTCACGAAACGATCGTAATCTTTCTTGGCATTGTTGTAACCTGCAGTCGCTTGTAAAATACTGGCATCTACTTGCGCTTTTTTGGCTTGCAAATCACTGTTGTTGATGCTAACCAACAATTGCCCTACTCCTACTTTTTGCCCAACTTTCACGTGAATTTTAGTAACGTAACCCATCATTCTGGTGCTTAGATTAGCACTGTTTTCGGCTTCAATTTTTCCGCTTGCGGTTATAAATGCGCCATTGGCATTTTCAGAAATGCCGCTAACTTTTACAGTAATTGCTGGTTCTGCCTTGATTTGTTCTTTTTTGTCACCACCACAAGAAGTTAAGAAAACTGCGGAAATGGAAAGGATTGCTATTATTTTTTTCATATTGTTTTTTTTTACATACCTGACAGGTTTTGAAAACCTGTCAGGTATAATCCTGTTACTTAGTTAAAAATTGTAAATATTGTTGAGTAAAATCATACTCGAAAACTGCTTGTAGCAATTCCAGTTCTTTCTGGAACATTTGCGTTTCTGCTTGCAATAAATCGGTTGTTTTTTCTAGTCCCTGTGTGAATCGGTTGCTTCTGATTCGATAAGCTTCCTGCGATTGTTCCAATGCTAATTTTTCTAAATTCACCTTATTTTCTGCATCTTTCAACTGACGATTCGTTTTGTTGAGTTCCAGTTGGCTTTGGGATTTATATTGTTGGTTTTCTACTGTCGCTTTTTGATAATCAGCTTTGGCTTTTTCCATTTTTCCGATGGATTTATAACCGTCAAAAACTTTCCAGGATAATTGCGCTCCAACTAAATAACCTTGTGCATTGGTTCCAAATAATGTATCGTCATACATTTCATAACTTCCAAAAGCATTCAGGGTTGGCAGGAAATTCATCTTGCTGGATTGATACATTTTGGCGTAAGCCTCGGATGATTTGTCCATTGCCAGAATGTCTTTTCTGTTCCCGGAAAGGGTAATATTGATACTTGAAATAGCGATGGTATTTTCCAACTCTTCCAATGGTTTATAAACTTTATTGGTATTGTCTTCATTCAAAAGAAAAGCCAAATAATCAGAAGCATTTTGCACATTGCTTTTGGCGTATTGTAACTGGTTTTTAATTTCGTTGACACGAACTTGCACCGACAATACATCCGTTTTTTGAAGAATTCCTTGCTTGAAATAATTTTCTACCAGTTTCAAATTGGCATCAGCCGTAGCACTTGCTTTTTCCAAAACTTTTACCGCTTTGTACGACAATTGCAATTGCATGAAAGATTTGTTGACTTCCAATTCCAAATATTCTGTACTGCGCTCCGTTTGTAATTGAAAGGCTTCCATTTTAGATTTGGCAGCCTGCCTTCCATACAGTCCATCCACATTGATTAAAGGTTGCAAAACCTCAATTTTAGTGGCATAATTTTGGGTTGCAGAAGGATTATTCAACAATGCAGGATTAAAATCCGAAGCTGTTAATACTTCTTGGTTTAATTTAGAACCAAAAGCCATCAAGGGATTTGTGGTCGAAATCGCGGTGTGCGAAGCGGTAATACTTGGCAAAAACAGTGCATTCGATTGCCTATAATCTGCTTGCGCCGATTTGAATTCCTGATTGGCAATTTGGAGTTGCAAGTTTTTATCGGAAGCTTTTTGCCAAATATCTTTTTTAGAAATCGTCAAAGTATCTTGACTAAAACCTAAAGTCGAAATAGAAATTGCTCCAACTAATAGTAGTAAATTGATGTTCCTCATAATTGATTTATCTGAATTATGAGGCAAAGATATATTGGCAATATTTTTCGTTCAGTAACAAGTGTTACATACAACTACACAAAATGAAAAAACATCTCATTTTGAGATGTTTTTTCATTAATAATGCGGACTTATTTGAACTGTACAAAAGAAAAAAATCCGTGATTATAAGCGTTGCGAAGCATCCGTCCTGTCATCTCGAGCGAAGTCGAGAGACGTGTCCCATCTTCTCATCTTCTCATTTTCTGCTTTCTCCAAACCACCATTTAGCTTTGTAAACTTTTTTCTTCAAACCAAACTTTTTGATAGCGTGTTTCTTGATATGGGCAACTAAATCTTCTACAGAATCAGTCACAAACAGAAGCTCCATATCTTCTGCACTAATGCTTTCGTGATTCACCATCATTTCAAGGTGTTCGCACAAATCTTTATGGTATTCTTTGTCAAAAATAACCACAGGAAAACCGGCAATCATTTTGTTTTGAATCAATGTCAAAGCTTCAAACAATTCATCCAAAGTGCCCATTCCTCCCGGCATAACAATAAAAGCATAGGAATATTTTACGAGAATCACTTTCCGGACAAAAAAGTAGGGAATATAAATCCATTTGTGAAGATACGGATTTGGTTTTTGCTCCACAGGAAGCACAATGTTACACCCCACAGAATACCCACCAGCTTCATAAGCACCTTTATTGGCAGCTTCCATAATTCCGGGACCGCCGCCTGTCATAACGGTAAAACCCAGTTTTGCTATAGCGGCTCCAATTCGTTCGGCATCTTGATAATGATCCATTTCCGGACCAAAACGTGCTGAACCAAAAACAGTAACGCAAGGCCCAATAAAGTGCATTTTACGAAAAGCTTTAATGAAGTTGTATTGTACCTTAAAAGTAAAAATCAACTCCTTAAAACGAGACAAAGATCCTTGAACAAATGCCGATTCGTCTTTTGAAAGTCTGTAATGAGGCGTCTTTTTCATAGCAACTGTAAAGTTACTAAATTGTTTTTTATATCTCTAAAGTGCTATTCATTTAATGAGAAACTTTTGTTCTTAATCTTGAAATTATAATTGTAGGATTAATTGCAATGGAAATAAAAAGGGTATATTTGGTTTCAA
>JAEMQE010000155.1 GCA_022758945.1 Lentimicrobium sp.
TTAAAAAATTATAATTTTAAATTTTTTGTTCATTATAATTGATTTAGATTAAAAAAAGAGAGGCCTCTATTTGTTACATTGTAGCTAAAACATTCATAATGAAAAATACCCTACCTGAAAATGATAATAATTTTAAAAAAATAAGTGTAAAAGGTAAAAATATCCGATGAAATTAATTTCACCATCAAAATAATAAGATTAATAATAAATAATTTAAAACTTACGAATACAAAAATTTAAAAACTAAAAATTATCAGTTTATCAGTTTCAGATTATCATAACAAACAAAAAAGTTGAATTTAAAAATTGGATTAAACTATTAGTTTATGGAATTTCATAAAGCTTATAATTTATAATTTCATGTTTGTTGCAAATCAGTAATTCTAAAAAATATTTAATTTAAGTAGGGTAATTTATCCTAAGGATGTTTTTAGTATATCAAACCTAAAAAAACTTATGTTGAAAGAAAATTACTTGTTCCATTAAATAATTTAAAAACTAAATCTAAAAATGATGAAAATCAAACAAGTAACAAGAATTTCGGCAATTATTATTGTACTATTTTTACAATCTTGCACAGCTCCAAACCCATACGAACCAGTAACACCTTCCTCTACAACACATTCTGGAAATAGTGATGATGATGAAAATGGCACTACTACAACTACTTTAACAACAGTTACGATTCCTATAAACATTACAGTAACTAAAGGAAGCACTGTAACAACTACAAATTTTGTCAGTACTCCAACTGGGGCTACTTTTGCTTGGACAAATTCTAATACAGCTATCGGTTTAGCTGCCAGTGGTTCAGGAAATGTTCCGTCTTTTATTGCTACAAATACAGGAACTACAGCTATAATTGCTACAATTACTGTTACTCCAACTTTGAATGGAATTGCCGGAACACCATCTTCTTATACTATTACGGTAAATCCAACAACTCCAAGTCCAACAACCCCAACTGTTTCTGTTCCTGCAAACATCACTGTTAATAACAACAGTAGCGTTACAGCGACAAGTTTTGCCAGCACTCCAGCCGGAGGAACTTTTGGTTGGACAAATTCTAATACTGCTATTGGTTTAGCCGCCAGTGGTTCAGGAAATATTCCATCGTTTACTGCTACAAATACTGGAACTACATCAATAATTGCTACAATTACTGTTACTCCTACTGTGAACGGAGTTAAAGGAACCTCATCTTCCTATACCATTACCGTAAATCCAACACAAACAACAACTACTGCAATAACGCTTACCGGAAGTGCAGCAGGACTCACAAAAAGTCATAATGCAGGAATGAGTTGTGTGGCTTGCCATACTCCAGGAGGACAAGCAACTAATTTTCAATGGAAAATTGGAGGTACTATTTATACGAGTTCAGCAGGAACAACTATAGCTTCAAATCTGATAGTTAGATTTTATACGGGTCCAAACGGAACAGGCACTCTAAAATACATACTTAATGGGGATCAAAAAGGAAATATTTACAGCTTAGGTCCAGTAGATTTTACCGGAGGATTATATCCAGCTGTAGTAGGCCCTACGACCACAAAATATATGGGGAGCCCTATAACAACGACACCTACATCTTGTAACAGTTGCCATACCGGAGGAACTGGCACCGCAAGAATTTGGGCAAACTAATTAAACAGCATAGAAAAAAATCAAAACAGTAATAAAAAACAATTATGAAACTAAAATCAATAACATTATTTGCATTTATTCTATTGCTAACTTCTATGCAATCTTGCTCAGGTGATGAATATGGTTCAATAACCAATAGTCAAACCGGTAGCAGTGCCAGTCATAATATGGGACAAAACTGCATGAATTGTCACAAACCGGGTGGTGGTGAAGCTCCAGTTTGGAAAGTGGCCGGAACGGTTTATAATGAAGCGCTCACAGCTACCAATTCTAATGCAACTATAAAGCTTTATACTGGGCCAGATGGTACCGGAACTTTAAAATATACCTTACATGCTGATGCCAAAGGAAACTTTTACACTACTGAAAATGTTGACTTTACAGGAGGTTTATATCCATCAGTTACTGGCGCTACTGCAACAAATTCTATGTCATCATCAATTACTACGGGAGCTTGCAACAGCTGTCACGATGGTGTTTCAAGAAGTAGAATTTGGATAAACTAAGTTTTACTTTTATAAATTTTGCTCCGTTATTTATTGATCTAATCAATAAATAATGGAGTTTTTTTATTACAATACAATCGAAAAATAAATAGTAAATTTGAAAATTATCAAACTTTAGAAATACTAAATGATGAGAATTGGAGTAACATTTTCCGAAAGCAATTATCATAATTATCCTCGTTGGGTAAAAGGAAATGACGAAAACATTGAAATCATTGAACTTTCGTACGAGAAACATAATTTAGAAGATGTAGCTATTTGTGATGCAGTAGTTTTTACCGGAGGTATTGATATGGATCCAATCAAAAAAATAGAGTATGCCAATGCTCCAAAAGAATTTAATCTCGCCCGTGACCAATTCGAAATGGCAGTTTTGGCGAAAGCCTTGCAAGAACAAAAACCAATTCTTGGCATTTGCAGAGGTTTACAATTAATTAACGTTTTTAAAGGAGGTACCTTGCATTTGGACAACGGCGAAACCAAAAACAAGGTTCACAAAAAAGAAACAGAAGACAAAAAACACTTAATTCAGGTAGAAAGAGACTCGCTATTCCATTCGATTGTAAGGCAAGATTCTGGCGAGGTCAATAGTGCCCATCACCAGTCTATCGATAAATTGGGTTCGGGTCTAAAAGCTGTGGCGCATACTGAAGATGGCGTTATCGAAGTCATCGAATCTGCAAATCCAGAGAAACAATTTCTTTTAGCGGTGCAATGGCATCCCGAACGAATGAGCGATTTAGAAAGTCCATTCAGCAAAAATATTCGCAAAGCTTTATTGGAAAAAATAAGCAACTAACAAATGCTAATCCAACAACTGTTAGGAAAAACGAAAAATTTAATTCGTAAATTCTAAAAACTATAAGGGAATATTTCCGTGTTTTCTAATAGGCGTTACACTAACTTTATTTTCGAGCATACTAAATGCTTTTATCAATTTGCGTCTGGTATCTTGTGGTAAGATTACCTCATCGACAAAACCACGTTGCGCTGCAGTATAAGGATTGGCAAACAGATCAGCATATTCAGTTTCTTTTTCCAAAAGTTTTGCGGCTGGATCTTCGGCTTCGTTGATTTCTTTTTTGAAGATGATTTCTGAGGCTCCTTTGGCTCCCATTACGGCAATTTCTGCTGTTGGCCAGGCAAAATTCATATCGGCACCAATGTGTTTTGAATTCATTACATCATAAGCTCCACCATAAGCTTTTCGAGTAATAACAGTCACTCTTGGCACAGTAGCTTCGCTTAAAGCGTACAATAATTTAGCACCATGCATTATAATTCCTTCCCATTCCTGATCTGTTCCGGGCAAAAATCCGGGAACATCTACCAAGACCAATAATGGAATATTAAAACAATCACAAAATCGAGTAAAACGTGCTGCTTTTCTAGAACTTTTCACTCCCAATACACCTGCCAAAAACATAGGTTGATTGGCAATAATTCCAACGCTTCTTCCTGCTAATCTGGCAAATCCTACAATGATATTTTCGGCATAATTTTTATGAATTTCAAAAAATGATTCTTCGTCAATAATTCCTGAAATAACCTCGTGCATATCATACGGTTTGTTAGTGCTATCCGGAATTACAGTTGCTAATTTCATTCGTACTTCATCTCCTAAAACATAAGGCAAATTCTTTGGCGTTTCTTTATTGCTTTGTGGCAAATAGCTCAATAAACGTTTTAAATCCTCTAAACATTCTACATCATTTCCTGATGTAATGTGCGCCACGCCCGACTTGGTTGAATGTGCAACTGCACCACCCAATTCGTCTGAAGTTACGGTTTCATTGGTTACGGTTTTCACCACGTTTGGCCCTGTTACAAACATATAACTGGTACCTTCAACCATCATCGTAAAATCAGTCATGGCTGGAGAATAAACCGCTCCACCAGCACAAGGTCCCATTATTGCAGATATTTGCGGAATCACTCCACTGGCCTGAACATTTCTATAAAAAATATCGGCATACCCTCCCAGAGAACGAACTCCTTCCTGAATTCGTGCTCCACCTGAATCGTTGAGTCCAATAATAGGCGCACCCATTTTTACGGCCATATCCATAACTTTACAGATTTTTTCGGCGTGTGTTTCTGACAAAGCACCTCCAAAAACCGTAAAATCCTGAGCAAAAATATAGACTAATCTTCCATTTATGGTTCCATATCCAGTAATGACTCCATCACCAAAATAGAGTTCTTTTTCCATACCAAAATCAGTGGTTCTGTGCGTAACCAACATTCCTATTTCTTCAAAAGAACCTTCGTCCAATAAATAATCAACACGTTCTCTAGCTGTTAATTTTTTCTTTTCATGTTGCTTTTCAATACGTTTTAAACCTCCGCCCAAATGAGCCTGAGCAATTTTATCGTTTAATGTTTTTATTTTATCTTCCATGATTTATTGAATTGGTAAGCGTAAAACTTTTTGATCTTCAAAATACTGTTTCAAAGCTAAAAGAGCCGCTATTTCAGCTTCCTTAGCCTTTTGAATTTTTAATATTTCTGGGGAATAATATTTCTTTACAAAGTTGGTGTCAAATTTTCCAGAACGGAAAGCTTCGTGTTCGAAAACAAATTTCCCAAAAGGCAAAGTAGTTTCTACTCCTTCTATTTTGTAGTTTTCTATCGCTTTCAACATTAATGCTATCGACTCTTCCCTTGTTTTTCCGTAGGTAATCAATTTAGACAACATTGGGTCATAATAAATGGGAATATCCATTCCTTGTTCAAAACCATTATCTACCCGAATGCCTTCTCCCACGGGTAATTGGTATATATCTAAATGTCCAACACTAGGCAAAAAGTCATTCAACGTATCTTCGGCATAAACGCGCAATTCCATCGCATGACCGTTTATTTCTAAATCTTCTTGCTTGATAGTTAGTGCTTCGCCTCGAGCTACTCGGATTTGCAGTTCAACCAAATCAACTCCTGAAATCCATTCGGTTACGGGATGTTCCACCTGCAAACGGGTATTCATTTCCAGAAAATAAAAATTATCGTTTTCATCATATAAAAATTCTACCGTTCCCGCTCCAAGATAATCACAGGATTTAGCAACAAGAACTGCCGCTTCCCCCATTTTTTTACGTTTTTCCGGAGTCAATACTGAAGAAGGAGCTTCTTCAATCACTTTTTGATGGCGACGCTGAATACTGCATTCTCTTTCGAATAAATACAAAACATTTCCATGACTGTCTGCCATAATTTGAATTTCGATATGTCTTGAAGAGGCAACATATTTTTCTATAAAAACCGAACCATCACCAAAAGCCGCAACAGCTTCACTTATGGCTCGATTCATTTGGGATTCGAAGTCGCTTTCTTTTTCTACCACGCGCATTCCTTTTCCTCCGCCGCCAGCTGAGGCTTTAATCAAAATAGGAAATCCTATGGAAGTTGCAGTTTTCTTGGCTTCATCAATATCAATAATAGCGTGATCGACTCCCGGAACCATTGGGATGTTGTATTTCATAACCGCATCTTTAGCGGCTAGTTTACTTCCCATTATTTCAATGGCTTTTGATTTAGGACCAATAAAAATAATATTATTCAACTCACACTCTTGGGCAAATTCTGCATTTTCACTAAGAAATCCGTAACCTGGATGAATGGCGTCCACATTTAAAGCTTTGGCCACTTCAATAATTTTACTTCCCAACAAATAGGATTGGTTCGAAGGAGATTCTCCTATCCAAACGGCTTCATCGGCAAATTTTACGTGAGGTGCATTCCTATCGACAGTTGAATAAACAGCCACTGTTTTTATTCCCATTTTTTGAGCAGTTTTCATCACCCTAATGGCAATTTCTCCTCTATTGGCAACTAATATCTTTTTCATATTACGATTCAAATTCAATTAATAAATCCCCTTTTACAACCGAATCCCCAACACTAATTGCAATATTTTTTATAATTCCTTCACGCGGAGACAAGAAACTATTTTCCATTTTCATTGCAGTAAGAATCAACAAATTATCATTTTCTTTTACTATTTGCCCAATGACAACGCTAATTTCAAGGATTAATCCAGGCATTGGCGCTTTAATAATATTAACCTGTTTTGTTTTTCCAACAGCAAAACCCATTTCTTTAATTAAGGTGTCCAATGGATTTGAAATAGCAATATGGTAAGTATTGTTATTTACCTTGACCGTGTATTTTTTTTGATTGAAATCTGAAAAGACAATTTCAGCTTTGTAAGGGAGATTTTGATGCAGAATATGAAATTTATTAGTTTCCACACTTACCGCATCTAATTGTGAGATACTTTCTTTCTCGAAATCAAACGGAAAAGTATCATTAACGTTTACTCTATAACGAATACTCATTTGCATCTATTTTATAGTACAAAATTAGTTAAAGAAAACGTTTTCGTAGATAAAAAACGAAAGATTTTTGCTAAATTAATATAGTTATTTGAAAGTATTTTTTTATAAAACTAACACCCCAAATTCTCTCAAAGTATTCACAGGTTTTGAGTACCAAAACAATTCAAAATCTTCAAAATGAGTTTCGAAATCAGATTTAATTTCCTGAAAAGTAAGCCCCCTAACCCCAGAATAGACTGAAAGTTTTTCAAGGGTTTTTATCAACCATTCTCCCTCATTTTTTCCTGTTTGAATGGCGAAACTTTCTTTTTTGTCGTGGAAAGTCAAAGTCATCATTTCCCAAGAGTTTCCTTTCTTGGACTTCGTGAAATGCTCTACAAGCGGCTTTCCTCCTAACCAAACAATTTTCGCCGTTGGTTTTATATTGAAATCTTCTTCTTCCTCTAAAGCATTGGAAATAAAATCAGGATGGATTTTTGTTTTTGGAATTTTGAAGTCAAACCAATCTTGTAAATCGTAGTCAAAACAAATGCCGTGCATAAAATTGAACAAGGATTTCTTGAGTCCAAAACTGAATTTATCGTGGTCAATTCCCGTTTTGTCAACATAATTTATGTCGTTATTGGCAAAAGTTCCAATGGTTTCTGTTTCCTTCACGACACCAAATTTTTCTGGATAAATTCCCACCAGACTGTGCGCTGTCATTGCAAATTGATGCCAAAAACCGGATTGCAAAACGCCAACTTCAAACAATTGACGCACCATTTCCAAGCTGTCAACGGTTTCCTGAACGGTCTGTGATGGATAACCGTACATTAAATAAGAATGCACCATAATTCCGGCTTCGGTGAAATTACGGGTCACTTTTGCCACTTGTTCTACCGTAACACCTTTGTCAATTAGTTTCAACAATCTATCCGAAGCCACTTCGAGTCCGCCAGAAACAGCAATACATCCTGAAGCTTTCAGTAACAAACACAAATCTCGGGTAAAACTTTTCTCGAATCGAATGTTTGTCCACCAAGTAACCGATAATTTCCTGCGAAGTATTTCGAGTGCTAAAGCTCGCATCAAGGCCGGCGGTGCAGCTTCATCTACATAATGAAACCCATTTTGACCGGTTTGAGCAATCATTTCCTCCATTCTATCGCACAATAAATTGGCGGCAATGGGTTCGTAAACTTTGATATAATCCAATGAAATATCACAAAATGTGCATTTCCCCCAATAACAACCGTGCGCCATCGTGAGTTTATTCCATCGGCCGTCGCTCCACATTCTATGCATTGGATTCACGATTTCAATAACCGAAATGTATTTGTCCAAAAGCAAATCAGAATAATCGGGTGTGCCGACTTCCGATTGTTTGTAATCTGGTTTTAATGAATTGTTTTTGTAGACTACTTTGCCGTTTTCCAACAGAAAAGTTCTTTTGAAAAAGACTTCGATAGGTTCAGTCTGACAAATTGCTTCAACCAGCAATTCTATTGGCAATTCGCCGTCATCCAAAGTAATATAATCGAAAAACTCAAAAACGCGAGCATCCGAAAGCGAACGAAGTTCCGTATTGGGAAAACCACCTCCCATTGCAATCTTGATGTTTGGATAATGTTTTCGAACCCATTGTGCGGAACGAAAAGCCGAATATAAATTCCCCGGAAAGGGAACCGAAATCAGAAATAATTCGGGTTGGATGGTTCCGATTTTTTCTTTCAAAATCGACATTAAAATTTTGTCAATATAAGTGGGTTTTTCTTGTAAAGCCAAATACAATTCATCGAAAGAATTTGCAGATCGGCCCAAACGTTCGGCATAACGGCTGAAACCAAAATTAGCATCGACACATTCCACAATAAAATCGGAAATATCTTCGAGGTATAAAGTAGCTAAATGCTTCGCTTTATCCTGAGTTCCCATTGTTCCAAAAGCCCAATCTAATTCTTCCAATTGTGCAAAACGAGAATCTTCCGGCAAATAATCTTCCTGACAAATTTGCAATGCCAATGTTGGATTTTTTCCTTGTAAAAAAGCAATAACCGAATCGATGGTTTTGATGTATTCGTCTTTTAATGCAAGGATTCTTTGGGTGTTGGCTGTTAGGTCTTGGGTTTTGGATACTGGGTTATTAAACAATTTTTCAAGTCCTTTTTTTGAAAACAATTTCAAAATCACTTCAATTCCTAAATCCGCCTGTTTTGCTGAAATGTTTTTGATATTCAGAAACCCTTTGATATAAGCAGTTGCTGGATACGGTGTATTCAGTTGTGTAAACGGTGGTGTGATGAGAAATACTTGGGTTTTCAAGAGAATTGTTTTGTGCAAAAATAACTGCAATAAATAACTTTATCGTTTATATCTTAAAAAACTATTGATTTGATTCTTTCAATTTTTTATATATTAAATACGAATAAACAATCGGAACTATTGAAATTATTAAGGTGATGCCGATAAAAAAGTAAAAATTGATATCTTCTGGAATAACCAAGCTAAAAATCACAATTGATAATCCCCCAACAATCCATAATTTCCCAGCTAAAATATGCGTTAGTTTCCAAACTTCTTCACTCTCTAATGTCCAAGGAGTTTTAATCCCAAGAAAATAATTTTGCTTGATTACTTTAAAGTAATTACCCAAAGCCATAAACAATAATCCAATCAAAACAAAAACCATACTCGGGCTTGAAAGCGTTTGACTCTGCGAGGAATGTAAAATAAAAAGTGCCAAAATCGACATAAATAATACCAAAACAAATTTTATTTGGAAATACTTCCCTCCCATCAATTCAATTCGTTTTTTGGGATCTATTTTCGGAATAACAAGCATTAAAACATAAGTTAGAACTGGTAATAAAAAGACTAATCCAACTAAAGAATATTTCGTTCCCCAATCGTCTATTTCTCCTTTATAATTCCAGTGAATAGGCACTTTTTCGGGTAAGCTATTCCACAAATAAGCCAAATAAATAAAAGGTATTAAGACAAATCCAACAATTGGAAGTTCTTTTTTTAGAGTTTCGTTCATCACATTATTTTTTTAAAGTTAAAATCCATTGCAAAACGTCTTCCATAATTGTAGTATTTAAAGAATAAATAACGAACTGCCCTTTTTTTTCGGAAGAAATTAAATCGGCTCTTTTCAAAATATCCAAATGATGAGAAATACTAGGTTTCGAAATATTAAAATAATCTGCTATTTCACCAGCAGACAAATCTTTAACTTTCAAAAGTTCCAGAATTTCTCTTCTTGTTGCATCATTTAAGGCTTTGAAAATGAAATTCATAATATATTTATATATTTAGACAAATATCTAAATACATTTTCAATTATCAAAGTAAAATTGGAAATATTTAAAAAACCGATTAAATCAAAATTTATGTTCCTTTTTTCGAATCAGCAAAAGCGAGAAGAAAGTCATCACCGCTGCAGCCGATAAATAATACCCAACATAAGTAATCCCATAATTTTTGGCAATCCAAATAGCGATTATTGGCGCAAAAGCAGCACCAAATATTCCCGCAAAATTAAACGTGAGCGAAGCACCTGAATACCTTACTTCTGTTGGAAAAAGTTCCGAAAGAAAAGTTCCTAACGGTCCATAAGTCATCCCCATCAAGGTCATTCCCAAACATAAAAACAGCGTGATTAAAGTCGTGTTTCCGGAACCAAGCAGCGAAGAAAAAAACAATCCAAAAATGGCAATGGCAATTGAAATTACAATCAGCACGAATCTTCGACCAAATCTATCGGCTAAAACGGCAGATACGGGAATCGATATTCCAAAAAACACAACCGAAAAAAGCTGCATAATCAAAAAATCACGTCTTGTAAATCCTAAATCTGTTGTAGCCCAACTCAAAGAAAAAACGGTCATCAAATAAAAAGTAACAAAAGTCGTAACTGCAGCCAAAGTTCCAAAAACAAGTTCGCGTTTATAGGATTTCAGCAAGGTTATCATTGGGATTTTTACTTGTTTCTTAGTCTCTAAAGAAGCCAGAAAAGAAGGAGTTTCAGTGATTTTTAATCGAATGTAAAATCCAACAACCACCAAAATTGAACTTGCTATAAAAGGAATTCTCCAGCCGTAATCAAAGAATTGTTCATTCGTCAATGTATCACTCAACAAAAGGAAAGTTCCGCCGGAAAGTAATAAACCTATTGGCGCACCCAATTGTGGAAACATTCCATACCAGGCCCGTTTTCCAGGAGGTGCATTTTCTATAGCTAATAAAACAGCTCCACCCCATTCGCCTCCAAGTCCCAATCCCTGTCCAAATCTGAAAAGCATCAATAATAAAGGAGCCACAATTCCTATGCTGGCATAAGTCGGTAAAAAACCAATGGCAACTGTAGAAATTCCCATAGTCAATAAGGCAACAACCAAGGTGGTTTTTCGTCCAATTTTATCACCATAATGTCCAAAAACAGCTGAACCTATTGGTCGCGCAAAAAAGGCAATAGAAAAAGTAGCCAAAGATTCTATCGTAGAAATAGTAGGACTTGACCCCGGAAAAAACAATTGCGGAAAAACCAAAACTGCCGCATTAGCATAAATATAGAAATCAAAAAACTCAATGGTGGTGCCTATTAAACTACCAAAAAGCACGTGTTTTAATGAGTTTACCTTATCAGGATTAGAATTTTCTTGCATAGTAGTATTGTAATATTTTGATAAAAATGATGTTAATTTTCGAAAGTAACAAATATTTAGTTCCAATAATTTTTGGTAATTTTACTCCAAATAAACTTCAATATGCCAACTGACTGTATTAGCTATCAAAATTCCGGGTATTTCTCTCCTCTAATGAATGATTATTTAGACCAAAAACCTAATTTGCAGTCACTTTACAATCGGTTTCCGAGTCTTGAAAATTTTGAAGCCCAAATTCAGGAAAAGAAAGAAAATTTCAATGGCAATAACAATATCAATGGTAATACCAAAAGAGCAGTTTTAGTTTCGGTTTTAGAAACGCAATATGCCAAAATAAATACTACAACTGCAACTTTAAACAATATTAAACTTTTAAACGGTTCAAACACTTTTACCGTTACAACTGGACATCAATTGAATTTGTTCACCGGCCCTTTGTATTTTTTGTACAAAATAATTTCGACCATCAATTTAGCAAAAGAACTCAAAACTAAATATCCTTCACAAAACTTTGTTCCCATATACTGGATGGCCACCGAAGACCACGATTTTGAAGAAATCAATTATTTCAATTTCAAGGGTCGAAAATTCCGCTGGAACAAAGAAAGCACAGGACCTGTTGGAAGATTATCCACTGAAGGTTTGGCTGATTTTTTTGAAGTGTATGCCCGTGAACTGGGTTCCGGAACGAATGCAGATGCCATTAAAAAACTCTTCGAAGAGTCGTATTTAAACCATTCTACTTTGGCGGAAGCCACACACCATTTGGCAAACGCACTTTTTGGTGAATGTGGATTAGTCATTCTTGATGCGGATAATCAAGATTTAAAACGAACTTTTATTCCTTATATAAAAGAAGAACTGTTAAACCAAACTTCCCATAAAAAAGTCCTTGAAACTAACGAAAATCTTAAAAAATATTTCATTCAGGTAAATCCTCGTGAAATCAATTTGTTTTACTTGGAAGACAATTTGCGGGAACGCATCATTCTTGAAAACGGAAAATACAAAATAAACAACACCAAGATAGAGTTTTCAGAAAGTGAAATTTTAGAATTACTAGAAAATCATCCCGAAAAATTCAGTCCCAATGTGATTATGCGTCCGTTGTATCAAGAAGTAATTTTGCCTAATTTATGTTACATTGGCGGAGGTGGTGAAATCGGGTATTGGCTGGAACTAAAATCATTTTTCGATGCTGTGAACGTTACTTTTCCAATACTTTTACTCCGGAATTCTGCTTTATTAGCAACTGAAAAACAAGTTAAAAAAGCCGATAAATTAGGATTAAGTTGGAAGGATTTATTTTCCAAACAAAGTGTTTTGGTTAATTTGAAAACAGCGCAATTATCTGAATTTCCAATCGATTTTTCGATTCAAAAAGAACACCTTCGGAAGCAATTCCAAAGGCTACATGAAATCGCTCTTCAAACTGACAAATCCTTTCTTGGAGCAGTAAAAGCACAGGAAGCCAAACAAATAAAAGGATTGGAAAAGCTAGAAAAAAGGTTGCTGAAAGCCCAAAAAAGGAAATTTTCTGAAACTTTAGAGCGAATTATAGATTTGCAAAACGTATTGTTTCCCAACCAAAGTTTACAAGAACGGCAAGCTAATTTTTCAGAATTTTACTTAGAAAATGGAGAAAATTTAATAGAAGAATTGTTACTGCAACTAAAACCTTTGGATACAAATTTCGAAATACTAACACTCCACTAAAACACAGAAAAACATTCTATAATAACCAAATAAACCAAAACCAATGATTAAAGAGCGATTAACTTCACTAGATGTATTCCGAGGATTTACAATTATGATGATGACCATTGTCAATAATCCGGGAAGCTGGGCGTCAATTTATCCTCCATTAGAACACGCAGAATGGAATGGTTGTACTCCAACTGATTTGGTTTTTCCTTTCTTTATTTTTATAATGGGAACGGCAATTCCTTTTGCCATGCCGGCAAAAGTCTTCGGTCCGGCTACATTCAATAAAATAATGGTGCGCTCACTGAGAATCTTTTGTTTGGGATTATTTCTGAATTTTTTTAGCAAAATAGACCTTTTTGGATTGGAAGGAACTGCATTAATAATAGAAAAATTAGTTTTAACTTTTGCAGTCGCTTATGCATTACTAGGAACTTTTAGTCCAAAAATAAAAACAATTTTAGCTTTTTCCGTTCTTGGTATTTTACTCTTTTTAGCTTATAGCGGAATCGAAGCCTATCAGGATGTGAGAATTCCTGGTGTTTTACAACGAATTGGGATTGTCTATTTCTTCACTTCTTTACTCTATTTAAAAGCAACTGTAAGAACTCAAATCTTGGTTGCAGCAGCACTCTTATTAATCTATTGGGCTTTGATGACACTGATTCCAATCCCAGGAATTGGAGCATCAAATTTGGAAAAAGGAACCAATTTTGCAGCTTACATAGATAGTATATTCTTAAAAAACCACATGTGGAGTCAGTCAATAACCTGGGATCCTGAAGGAATTTTAAGCACAATACCAGCAATTGCGTCTGCAATAATGGGAATGCTGATTGGACAATTGTTAAATCAATCGTTGCCAAAGATTGAAATCGTCAAAAAAATGAGCCTAATTGGACTGGTTTTGGTAATCCTTGGATTAATCTGGAACATCGTGTTTCCTATAAACAAATCACTTTGGACTAGTTCTTATGTTTTATTTACAGCCGGATTGGCAAGCTTGTGCCTTAGCTTATTATATTATATCATTGAAATTGCCAATTATAAAAAATGGACCAAACTATTCCTGATTTGGGGCGTAAACCCAATGATTGTATTCTTCTTTTCAGGAATAATTCCCAGAGTGCTTACGATGATAAAAGTGAATCATCCCGAACTTCCTGGAGAACCGCTAGGTTTTCAAAGCTATTTTTATAATTATGGCATCGTCCCATTATTCGAAAATCCTATGAATGCTTCATTGGCTTATGCATTAGTATATGCTCTATTCTGGTCTATTATTTTATGGGTATTATATAAAAACAAGTTGATATTCAAAGTCTAATGTATAGAAATAACAGCGTTAAAACCAAATAACAACCATTTAATTGTTGATTTATTAAAATCAATTCATAAAAAAGTCTACTTTTGCACAAAAATTTAAAAATAACAAAAAAAATGGCAACAAATAGAACTTTTACAATGATTAAACCTGATGCGGTTGAAAACGGACACATCGGAAATATATTGGCAATGATTACGAACGGTGGTTTCAAAATCGTTTCATTGAAACTAACACAATTAACTGTTGCTGACGCCAAAGCATTTTATGCTGTTCACTCCGCAAGACCTTTCTACGGTGAATTAGTAGAATTTATGACTCGTGGACCAATCGTTGCCGCGATTTTAGAAAAAGAAAATGCTGTTGAAGATTTCAGAATTTTGATTGGAGCAACAAATCCAGCCGAAGCTGCCGAAGGAACTATCCGTAAAGCATACGCCACTTCAATTGGCGAAAATGCAGTTCACGGTTCTGACAGTGATGAAAATGCTGCTATCGAAGGAGCGTTCCATTTTGCTGGTAGAGAGCAATTTTAGTGTTCAGATAGCAGGTAGCAGAACGCAGTTGGAAATCTATAAAACACAAATCCCATCACGATAAAATCGAGATGGGATTTTTTTATTTTTAAATTATGCTATCAGAAATTTGTTTATCTCAATACAACATCTTTAACCACTTCTCGGTTCAATTCTTCGTTAATCATTGCAACAATTTTTGATTTTCCGTGAGTTAATTCTTCTCGCAAAACAGCCGAAGAAAGTTCCACATACAAAGTACTTCCTTTCAAAACCACATTCTTGGTATAATGATTTACGCCATTGCCCATAAGATTTTTCCAAGCCTCTTTTACATCGATTTGGTCCATTCCAGGTTGCAATTTGTTGACTTGGATAATTTGTTTCAAAACATCGCCAACAGTACTTTGATTATTTAGTCTTTTTGCCATCGCTTTCTAGATTTATTGGAGCTGCTTTTTTATAGTGATATTCTTTATTTTCAGCATTTTTAAATACCAATTTATCATTGGAAATCTCAGTCAATTCCTCCGACCATTTGGCGTAAGGCGTTGTATAATCAAGGAAAGCTTTGTCATTTTCAAACCGTACTTTTACATTTTCTTGAGTGTCATTTACCAAAAAAGTACCGTCTAATTGTGGCATTACTTTCTTACGAAAACCTATATTGTTTTTGCCAATCTGAAAATAATCATAACTTTCGTTTATGGTGTAATTTTTATCTTTTCCTTCATCGAAAACCACTTTTTCTATTTCCCAATAACCGTTTATTTTGGATATATCCTCAGGTTTTACCTTTTGCTGACAAGAAATAAAAAGGAATGAAACAAAGAGAATTGCTAATGTATTTTTCATATATGTATTAAATTATGATCTAGTTGCTGTTGTGAAAAATGAAGCAATCAGGGATAGTTTGAAAATCAAAAAATATTTATATTCTTCAACAAAGTTAAGCTTCTAAAGTTTAAATAAAAAAATTAAATAAACCTCATTAAACTTTTTTCAATATTTTTGGTCTTATTTGTAAACGCTCAAAATATGTATAAAATAATCTATAGTTTACTAATCGTTTTATTATGTGCTAGTTGCAGTTCAGAAACCCCGTCACCAACTCCAATTCTAGTAGAATCAATGTATTTTCCACCAATGACTGGAGATGTTTGGGCAACAAAATCTATAGCAGATTTAGGATGGAAACAAACAGCTGTTCAACCTCTTTTGGATTATTTGGAACTCAAAAATTCTAAAGGTTTCATAATTTTGGTGAATGGAAAAATTGTTTTGGAAAATTATTTCAACGGTCATTCCGCAACAACTGTTTGGTATT